>NZ_CP024963.1:900000-1031560 GCF_002803985.1 Williamsoniiplasma luminosum | reverse complement strand
GTGAAAACCGCTGATCTACAATCAGCAATGACTGTATTTAACAATGCTTCAACCCCAAACTTAAACGCATTAAATACTAAGCTTGAACAAGCCAAAGCTATTGGCCAAGCTGGTAAAAGTTTAGTTGCTTGAACTGCTTTACAAAACGCCATTTCAACTGCTGAAACTGATAAAACAGAAGACAAAGCTGCTGATAAAACCGCTGCTTTAGAATCAGCAATCACAGCATTCAATCAAGCTACAACTCCAAACTTAGATACTTTAAATGCAAAAATAGCTGATGCTAGACTTATTGTTCAAAATGGTAAAAGTGAATCTGATTGAACTGCCTTACAAACTGCAATTTCAACTGCTGATGCTGGTAAAACAGAAGACAAAGCTGCTGATAAAATCACTGCTTTAGAATCAGCAATCACAGCATTCAATCAAGCTACAACTCCAAACTTAGATACTTTAAATGCAAAAATAGCTGATGCTAGACTTATTGTTCAAAATGGTAAGAGTGGATCTGATTGAACTGCTTTACAAGATGCAATTTCAACTGCTGATGCTGGTAAAACAGAAGACAAAGCTGCTGATAAAACCGCTGCTTTAGAATCAGCAATCACAGCATTCAATCAAGCTACAACTCCAAACTTAGATACTTTAAATGCAAAAATAGCTGATGCTAGACTTATTGCTCAAAATGGTAAAAGTGGATCTGTTTGAACTGCTTTACAAAATTCAATTTCAACTGCTGATGCTGGTAAAACAGAAGACAAAGCTGCTGATAAAACCGCTGCTTTAGAATCAGCAATCACAGCATTCAATCAAGCTACAACTCCAAACTTAGATACTTTAAATGCAAAAATAGCTGATGCTAGACTTATTGTTCAAAATGGTAAGAGTGGATCTGATTGAACTGCTTTACAAAATGCAATTTCAACTACTGATGCTGGTAAAACAGAAGACAATGCTGCTGATAAAACCGCTGCTTTAGAATCAGCAATCACAGCATTCAATCAAGCTACAACTCCAAACTTAGACGCTTTAAATCAAAAGATCATTGAAGCCAAAACCATTGTTCAAGCTGATAAAAGTTTAGTTGCTTGAAATGATTTGCAAGCTGCAATTAGAAATGCTGAACTTGTCACAACAGAGGATGGTGCAACTGCTAATTCAGCAGAAACTATAAATACATTACAATTAGCTATTAATACATTTAACACCTCACCTAATCAACCCAATTTAAATGCTTTAATTTTAAAAATAGCTCAAGCGAAAAATATTCAAAAAAATCTTAAAACAACATTTGAATTTAACGCATTGCAAGAAGCAATCACAATAGCTGAAAATTCAAACACAGAAGAAACTGCATTGGCGGCTAGAAATCAATTAGAATCAGCAATCACAACATTTAACAATTCACTTGAAGCAACACCTTCAGATTATTTAGAAGATGAGATAGAGGATGCTAAAAAAATTGTTAGAGGAACTAAAACATTAGCAGCCTTTAACGCATTGCAAGAAGCAATCACAAAAGCCGAAGATGTTTTAGGAAAAGATATATTAGCAGAAACAATAGATGGTAGAGTTGATTTAGCCAACGCAATTGAAACATTCAATTCTTCTCCTGATCAAACAAATGTACAAACTTTAATAGAAAAACTTGTAACCGCAAAATTAATTGTGAAGGGTAATAAAAAAGTGGGTGCATATACAACATTGTTTGATTTAATTTATGAAATTGAAAATAACATCGAAGATGACATGACAGAAGAAACTGCATTAGAACAAATCGGAACATTAGAACAAGCTATTTTAGCATTCAACACTTCTCCTAATGCAATCCTATAAAACTCATGACAATTTTGATAATTGATAATTAATTTAAAGAATGCATTCCAAAATTGAATTAAAGTTTAAACAATGAATTATTTAAAACTATTAATTTTTAGTGCTAGCTTTTGCTAGCACTTTTTACTATTTTTGTTCTTGATAATCTTTCATTTATTTTTTTTAAATAAAATCTTAATAATTATTCGATATATTGTAAAATAAAGTATATTTAAAAAAGGAGGAAAAATGCTATGAAAAATTTGATAAAAATCCAAACACTTTCTAACTCAGAACAGTACTTAATTTTAGAATGATTAGCTGTTGCGTTTTTCCAAACGCAAGTTCAAGAAATTGTGCTTGAAACTGAATCTCTCTCCGTGTAGTTAAAGACTTAAGTCAATAGTCAATTATTGTTATTGATTAAGTTTTTATATTTATTTGTTTATAAGTAAAGGAGAATACAATGATTAATAAAGAAACAAATAACATTATTGAGATGAGAAATATTACCAAAGAATATGACGGACAAGTCATTTTAAAAGGGATAAGTTTTAATATTCATGAAGGTGAATTCATCACCTTGTTAGGTCCATCTGGTTGTGGTAAAACCACAACCTTAAGAATTATTGCTGGTTTTGAAAAACAAAACTCAGGAGATGTTTTTTTTGAGGGTAAAGATTTAACCCCGATTCAAATCAACAAGCGACCAATTAATACTATTTTTCAATCATATGCCTTATTTCCTCATTTAAATGTTTTTGATAACATTGCTTTTGGTTTAAGAAACAAAAAAGCAAAAGCCGAAAGTATCGAACGTGAAGTGATGAAACAAATTCGTTTAGTCGGACTTGAAGGTCACGAAAATAAAAGAATCCACGAAATCAGTGGAGGTCAAAAACAACGTGTTGCCATCGCCAGAGCTTTAGTGATGAAACCACGTGTGCTTTTACTTGACGAACCAATGTCAGCTCTTGATGTGAAATTAAAACACCAAATGCAAGAAGAATTAAAACGTTTACAACAAGAAATTGGGATTACTTTTATTATGGTAACTCACGATCAAGAAGAAGCTTTAACGATGAGTGATCGCATTGTGGTGATGAACCTTGGAAGTATTCAACAAATTGGAACCCCACAAGAAATTTACAACGATCCAGAAAATGCCTGAGTAGCGCACTTTATTGGAACTTCAAATTTAATTGAAGATGGTCGATTTGTCAAAGACAACGAAGTTGTCATTGACGGTAAAAAATTCGAATGTTTAGATACTAACTTTGGAACTGATGAAAACAATATTGATATTGTGATTCGTCCAGAAGATATTGAATTTCGTAAACCGAATTCAGGTTTTTTTAATGGTGAAATTACCCAAATGACATTTAAAGGTGTTTATTTTGAATATTTAGTTGAAACCAAACACCGTACTTGATTGGTCCAATCAACAATTGAAAAAGAACTTGGTGAAAAAGTTGCTATTAAGTGAAATTCACCATCTTTCATTCACGTAATGTGAAAACAAATTGAAAATTAGAGGTTGTGATGAAAAAAGAAAAAGACCTTAAATTAGTCAATCAATTTGACACTCAACAACTAGATGAAGCTATTGATCAAGAAATTGATCAAGTTGAGACTCGTAAAAAACAATTAAGAATTTCAGAGCTGAAAAAAAGTTTTAGTGAAACAAAAATTTTTCACTTTGCCAAAGGCAAAGTATGACCAGTTTTGTTACCATTTTTTATTGTGATGATTTTGTTAATCATATTACCATTAATTGCAATTGTTGTTTATGCGGTTGTTCAACCAACCAATGATTCAATCATGTTTAAAATAAGTTTAGAAAATTTTGTAAAATTTTTCTCAACATCAAGCATTTTTGTTTCATTGCTTTTATCAATTGCTTATGCTGTAATCGCTTCGCTAATTTGCTTAGTGGTTGGTTATCCAATTGCTTTGATGATGGCAAATATTCGCTCAAAAATTTTAGCAAAAAATTTATGAGTATTAGTAACCTTGCCAATTTGAATTTCAATGCTTTTAAAAGTCTTGGGATTACAATCATTATTTTATCTATTGGGTCCAACAATCATTGGAACACCAATTGCTGTGATTATCGGAATGGTATACATGTTTATTCCATTTGCAATTACCCCAATTTATAACTCTTTAGAATCTAGAAAATTAGATTTAGAAGAAGCTGCCAAGGATTTAGGAATGAGTCCTTTCAAAACATTTTGAGCAATCACTTTTCGTGGATCAATTCCCGGTGTTTTAACTGCATTCACCTTAGTTATTGTTCAAGCCGGAACATCTTTAATCGTTGTTCACTATTTAGGAGATGGAAAAGTTAATTTAATTGCTAGTGTCATCGAATCTTATTTCTTTAAAGGAAATAATTTTGGATTTGGAGCCGCAATTAGTGCAGTCTTAACAGTCTTTATCTTCTTATTAATCGTGATTACTAAAGCAATTAGTAATAAATTTGAAATCCAAGGAGGTAAGAAAAAATGAAAAAATTCTTCAAAAGTAGCTATTTCGCAATAATTTTACTGTTCATTTATGTTCCAATTATTGTGATGATCATGTTTTCATTCAATGCTGGTGATACCACTTTTTCATGAGCTGGTTTTAGCAGCGAATGATATACTGCCTTTTTCAATAATTCACCATTTATAAAATCAATTATCACCTCTTTATTTGTGGCTGTTGTTTCAACAATCATATCTTTGGTGATTGGTGTTAGTGCAGCTATTGGATTAAGCAGAACCAAAAAAATAACCCAACGCAAATGATTTGGAATTGCAAATCTACCATTGATTAATGCTGATGTTGTGACAGCCGTTTCTTTAATGGTTGTGTTTCTTCTTGCCGGGATCAAATTTGGTATCTTTACTTTAATTATGGCTCACGTTTCTTTTAACGTTCCATATGTTTTGATCACTGTGATGCCACGTTTAAGAAAAGTTGATCCAGCTTTACTTGAAGCTGGAAAAGATCTTGGGGCAAAACCAAGTCAAGTCTTATTTAAAATCATTTTACCAATTTTAAAACCAGCAATTATTACAGCTGCTGCAATTGCTTTTGCAATGAGTTTTGATGATTTTATTATTTCTTACTTTACAGGTGGAGATCAAACTAACGTTTCAACATTTATTTATACCGCCAAAAAAGTGAAACCAGTTATCTTTGCTTTTGGAACAATTTTAGTCGGGGTAATTGCTGTTGCGATTATTGGTTGAAATGCTGTTTCTATTTATAAGCAACAACAATTACAAAAAATTGAACAAATTAAAAATGATAGTTACAAAATTAAACAACTATCAAAACTTAAAAAAGAACAAGCAGAATTACAACAATTATTTGCTAACAATTTAGTTTTTACAAAAACTAAACGCATTAGTTTATGAATCAAATATTTTGCTTTAAAAGTTCGCATCAAAATTGCTTCAGTTTGAAATTATGACAAAAAAATTACGCGATTAGAATGAAAACGTAACAAATTAAAAAATGAAATTAGTCGTGAAAAACGTTACTATGCACGTTTAAAATCTGCGACTAAAAAACTGAAAAAAATGAATCATCAATTAGACCAAACAACAGATGTCAAACGTGCTGCTAAATTGACAATTCAAGTTGATAAATTAATTGAAAAAATTGAAACATTAAACGAAGAAATCGAATGAATTGAAGCACGTGAACAAGCAGAATTGGAAAAAGCTCATGACATTCAAATTAAAATTGATAAATTAAAACAAGATTTTAAAACAGAAGATCAACCATCTAAATCAACAATTGATTGATACAATAAAAAAATTAAATATTTTGAAGAATGAAAAATCGAAGTTGAAGAAGGTAAAAATAAATATAAATTACGTATGATTGTGGAACACCTTAAAGAGATCAATACCAAAAATTATGACAACGTCATTTTATTAAATGAACGTTTAAACATTTTAAAAGAATTGGTCTTCATCAAAACTCCAATCACAGCTAAAATTGAACAAAAAATTTTAGCATCAACTGATCAAGATGTGCGTGCAAAATTAAAAATCAAAAAAGCTCTTATCCAAGAAAAATACAATACGATTTCAACTAAAAAAATCAATAAAATTGATGCTGCATTAATTAAATTAATTAGCAAAATTGATGTGAAAAAAAATAAATTAGCCCCAGTTTTTGATGAAGATGTTCAACATACAAAAGGATTTGTTGCGAGAACTTGAAAAATTTTCTCAGTTTCAATGCTAGGAATTGCAGCATTTACAGGTTTAACTGTGGCATATGTTATGAACAATACATACGATTTAGTCATTGCTAATTGAGGTGAATATATTGATCCAAAATTAATTACTGAATTCGAAAAACGTTACAATGTGAAAGTTAATTATCAAGAATATGATGCTAATGAAACTTTATATAATAAGCTTTACACTTTCGATTTTGATGTGATGGTTCCATCAGATTACATGGTTCAAAAATTAGTCAGTGAAAACAAGCTTTTGAAATTATCAGATCAAGAATGAGCAGATCAAATTAATCTTGATGGTTATTTTACAGGTATTGAAAAGAAACAAAAAAGCGAAACAGAACATCAAAAAATTAGTGATACTTTAAAAACAGTAATGCAAGGTTCTAAGGTTGAAGTAGGCGGGATAACACTTGATATTACCGATTATGCTGTGCCTTATTTTTGAGGTGATGTGATTCTTTTAGTTAATCCAACTCCAGAAAATAAAGCATGATTAAATGCAAAAGGAATTAAATTTGATGCTTCTGGACAAATCACAAATTCAGACCAACTATCTTGAAATATTTTGTGAGAAGCATCACAAGCTGGCAAACGTTTAGCTTTAAATAATGACCCGAAAAACTTATTTATGTTAGCACAAGAAGTGAGAAAACAAGAAGTTAACAACACTAGCAAAGAAGATATTGATGCAAATTTTGAACTCTTGAAAGATTTAATTTACAGTCCAACTGTAAGTTTAAATAATGATGAAATTCAATCAAAAGTTGGAACTGGAAATTTTGATTTTGCAATGATTTATAACGGTGATGCGCTTTCAGCAAACCAAGCCTTTAATCATGAAGATCAAGAAGATAATCCAAATCCAGGAACAACTAAATTTATTTTTGGTAGTCCAGCAAAAAAACATGGACCTGGAAAAGAAGAAGGAACCAATGTTTGATCAGACAACATGGTGATTTCTAAAAATTCTAAAAACAAAATTCTAGCAATTCAATTTTTAAATTTTGTGATTGAAAAATATGTTGCAATTAGTGATTATGGTGGGCCAACATCTCCAAGTCAAAATGCGATTGATGAATTGACAAGTGATGAAGGTGCATATTCTAAATATAAAGAATTATATACACTACCTGAAACAGGTGGTTCAGCCTTCCATTATAACAAGGAATTGGACAACTATTTGGTTGATAAATATAACCAATTAATCACTGGAAAAATTAGTTAATTTATGAATTAATTTTTCTTATCAAGATTGAATAATTTTACATATTTAAAACAGAATGAACTACAAACCGGTTCATTCTGTTTTTATTTTATTAATTAAATTTTTGCTCAAAATTTGTCCGAAAAATTCTCAATTTCAACAAAAATTTGATTTTTAGTCCAAAAAATCAATATTTATTTTTTTATAGATATAATGAAATTAAGATTAGGAGGAAATCTAATATGCAAACTTGTTGATTGTGCAGCAAAATTATTAAACCATGGCACTTGGTTAGAAAAGGAATTGTTGGTGGGACATCTGGGGGTGTTTTTGCATCTGGAATTTTTGCAGGTAACTACATTGTTCACATGGGATGTGGAAAAAAATATACACGCTTTATGTCACCTTTTATTATTTTGATAATCTTAGCGTCTGTTGGTGGATTTGCAATGGCGATTGCGAGTGGAATCATTCCTGATGAAAAATCTAGTCTTGCTTATGTTTTAATGATTGTGGGAATTACCCTGATGGCTGTATCATTTTTTGTAATTAGTATTATTGGACATTATATTTGCAAAAGTAAAGTCCGAAAATTAGATTTAGCAGATGAATTTATTGATTTAGAGACTAAAACTCGAATTGAAAAACAAGATGCGCTTTTAAATCATGAATTAGAAGAATTTGAAAAAAAGGATCAAGATAAAAAGGAATAAACAATTAGTTCAATCCAAAATTTTTGGATTGATAATTTTTTTAGAATCGGAGAAAAACTAAGATGGAAGCATGTTGATTATGTAAAAAAATTATTCGACCATGACACTTGGTGAGAAAAGGTATGCTCGGAATTCGAGCTGGCGTTCCTGCACTTTCTGAAATTGTTGCTGGTGAAATCACATCTCATATTGGATGTTGAAAAAGATATAAACGCGTGCTGATTTGAACGTTGGTCATTTTTGTTTTCACACTTGCGGCTTGTATTACAATTATGGTGATGACTGTTAGAGCGCATGATGCTGGGAAAATATCTCAATCACTGCAAACAGGGATCATGATTGTCCCTTATATTTTGGCCATCCTTTCCCCGTTCCTTACTTTTTTTATTGGTCATTTCTTTAACAAAAGAAAAATTAAAAAGTTAGATTTAGCAGATAAATTTATTGACCAAGAAATTAAAATGCGAATTGAAAAAGAAGACAAACTTATGGATTTGAAATTCAAGGAAATGCAAAAAAACAAAAAAGAACAAGATAACCCTGAACAACCAGACCTTTAAAATTAAAATTAGAAGCAGTGCTTCTAATTTTAATGTCATCCTCTTTTAAGTCATTAAACCAAATTTAGACTTTTAAAAAGTGAGAACTTATTCTATAATAAATAAGTATTATTGGTACCATGGCCAAGTGGCTAAGGCATGGGTCTGCAACACCCTGATCGTCGGTTCAAATCCGACTGGTACCTCCATTTAAATATCAAAACGAAAATGAATTAGAACTTGTTAAAGATAAAAATATTTATCTGAAAACAATTAGCAAATGTTCATTTTTTTGTTTTAAAAAAATAAACAATTAAAATATTTGATTGAAAATCTTGAATTAGTTTGGGTGATGTTGAGGCAACATCACAAAAAGAGGTGCTTCTTTGGTAAAATTTAAATATTAAGGGTGAGGTATATTATGAGTAGATTTACAAAAAGCGAAAAATGTTTAGAAGAGTTTTTTGATCAAAAACTTTTTACTGGCGCAGTTTTAAACGTTTATCAAAATAAAAAACCAATTCACCATCAAGCATACGGATTTAATGACCCAGAAACCCATGAAGTGATGCGCAACGACTTAATTTTTATGGCTTACTCATTGACTAAAGTTTCAACTGGGGTCGCTGCGATGATTGGATTGGAACAAGGTTTATATCAATTAGATGATCCAGTTGCAAAATACATCCCTGAATTTGCAAATTTAACAATCCTACAAGATACTTGATCAGAGAATAACCCACCAGCCAAAAATGTTTTAACAATTAGACATTTACTCACAATGACTGGGGGAATGTCTTTGGTTTGAAATCGTAATTCTGCTGAAAAACAAACCACTAAATTAGTTTCACAAATGAACCAAAATAGCTGAACTTTACAAGAATTTATCAAACACTTAGCCAAAGTTCCGGTTTTGTTTGAACCAGGAACACAATGATTTTATGGAATGTGTTTAGATGTGATGGGGGCAGTCATTGAAGTGGCTGCTGGCAAAACTTTTGCCGAATTTTTAGAAACAGAAATTTTCAATAAATTAGATATGCCCGACACACGGTTTTATATTACAGATAAATCAAGAGAGGCCAACGTTTTTGTCAATCGAGCAAATACAATGCGCAAGGTTGAAAATTTCTCACTGTTGATGCCAAAAGAACGCTATGAACAACCAAATTGTGCTCTTGGGGGCAGTGGTTTGTTCACAACTGGTGATGATTACATTAAACTGGCCAATGTTTTAATTGATGGAGTTGGGTTGAACGGGGTAAGAATTTTAACCCCTGAAAGTGTTGAAGCACTACAAACCGATCAATTAAAAGCACTCAAACCTGATCAGCTATTAACTTTTAATGGTGATTATTCTTATTCGTTTGGAATGCGCGTACGCATTAAAAACGAAACATATCCAATTACAAACATTGGGGAAATGGGTTGGGATGGTTTTTTGGGGTCAACTGTTTTAGTTGACCCAGAAAAAAAAGTTGCCATGGTTTTAATGCTTTCGACTGCTTATTCGAAAAATGAAGCCGTTCAAACCAAGTTTTATGACGCTTTTTATCGGGATTTAGCAAATATGGAGTAACTCCCCAAAATTTTTTTCAAAAAAACTTAATTTTTTTAAATAGTTTTGTTATAATTTTAAAGTCTTTCTAAAAGGAAGCATTTATGCGCCCGTAGATCAATTGGATAGATCGTTTGACTACGGATCAAAAGGTTGGGGGTTCGAGTCCCTCCGGGCGCACCAAGAAGAAAAAAATGAAAAAAAGATATTTTCAAATATCTTATTATTCGGGAAATGGCTCAGTTTGGTAGAGCATTCGGTTTGGGACCGAAGGGTCGCAGGTTCGAATCCTGTTTTCCCGACCATTATATATATGGGCCCTTAGCTCAGCTGGGAGAGCACCTGCCTTGCACGCAGGGGGTCGTCGGTTCGATCCCGATAGGGTCCACCATTTTTTCTTGGCGGGATAGCTCAGTTGGTTAGAGCGTTCGGTTCATACCCGAAAGGTCGAGAGTTCAAGTCTCTCTCCCGCTACCATTAAAAGGATCTTTAGCTCAGTTGGTTAGAGCATCCGGCTCATAACCGGACGGTCATTGGTTCAAGTCCAATAAGATCCACCATTATGATTTAAAACTATGGTAGATCATGAGGAAAACACGGAAGATTACCCAAGTCCGGCTGAAGGGATCGGTCTTGAAAACCGAGAGTCGGGGAAACCCGAGCGGGGGTTCGAATCCCTCATCTTCCGCCATTATCAAAAACAAACGCGGGGTGGAGCAGTTGGTAGCTCGTCGGGCTCATAACCCGAAGGCCGCAGGTTCGAGTCCTGCCCCCGCAACCAATGGCCCCATAGCGAAGTTGGTTATCGCGCCTCCCTGTCACGGAGGAGATCACGGGTTCGAGTCCCGTTGGGGTCGCCATTATATTGGTCGTGTAGCTCAGTCGGTAGAGCAGCAGATTGAAGCTCTGCGTGTCGGCGGTTCAATTCCGTCTACGACCACCATCAAGACGAAAATAAATAACACCTTATGGGTGTTATTTTTGTTTTTAAATTATTTTGGCAACTAATTTTATATAATATTGTTAAAGCCATAAGGAGTTATGATGAAAATTATCAAAGTTAAAAACAATCAAGAAGCAGGAATTCAAGCTGCACAAATTATTTTAGAAAAAATCCACGCTAATCCTGGATGTATTTTAGGACTAGCCACAGGTTCAACCCCAATTACAACTTATCAAAATTTAATCCAAGCATATGAGCACAAACAAGTTAGTTTTAAAGATGTCATCACTTTTAATTTAGATGAATATAAAGGTTTGAATCCAACCAATCCCCAATCATATCGCTTTTTTATGAACAATGAACTTTTTGATCATATTGATATTAAAATTGAAAACACCCATGTACCAAGTGGTTTGCACACGCAAAATCCAGCTTTATATGATCAAAAAATTCACAAAGCTGGTGGGATTGATTTACAACTTTTAGGACTTGGTGTGAATGGACATATTGGCTTTAATGAACCAGGTACTGCTTTTGATTCGTTAACTCATGTTGTTGATTTAGATCCATCCACAATTGCAGTGAATGCCCGCTTTTTTGATTCAATTGATTTGGTCCCAACTCAAGCAATTTCCATGGGTTTAAAAACTATTATGAATGCCAAACAAATTCTTTTAATTGCAACAGGGACAAATAAAGCTGAAGCTATTGCACATTTAATTAATGGAGAAATTACTCCCAATTGACCTTGTTCAATTCTCCAACAACATCCAAATGTAGTGATTATTATTGATGAAGCTGCTGGGTCAATGTTGAAATAAACTATGATCAATTTATATCAAAAAAGGAAGAAAGTCTTCCTTTTTTTGATGTCTAATTATCGTGCAATAACTTATGTATTAATCATATGTATTAGCAAAAATGTCAGCATAAATTTTATCATAGACTAAACGAGTAGTTATTTTGACTTTTACCAAAATGTCGATAGGCACAACACTTATGTCGTCATCATTTCAGATTGAGAATCATAGTTTTTTCACACCATTTTTAATTGCCCCCATAATCTTTTCCTTGATGCCTCCAACCGGACCAATGATTCCTTGACCCGATATTTCTCCAGTCATACCGATATCACTTAAAATCGGTTTGTTGGTTATTCTCGATAAGATGGCGGTTGTAAACGCGATTCCAGCACTAGGACCATCCACATCACCATAAACATGCGCTTTAATTTTAATTTTGTATTGATCAAAGAAATTTTGAGAAATATTATATTTCTTATGATTTCTTTGGATGTGTCAAATTGCAGTTTGAATTGATTGGAGGGTTGTTGCACCAATTTTGGATTGAGGATTTAGTGTTTCAAATGTAAAATCTTCATCACCGACATTTTTAGGGGTGTATGTGACTTCAATTACAAATGCATTACCAACATTTGGTTGGTTGTAAGCTAAACCATAAATTTTCCCGACTCATTTTTTGGCTAATACCTCAGCTTTAATTAATCATTGAGTGTCTTTTTGTTCAAAACTTTGATCAATAATTTCTAATTTTCAAGCCTTCAAAATTTGTTCTTGACCCACTTTGTTTGCTCATAATTCAATGACAGTAATTCCAGGTGCATGGACTTTAAAAGTAATCGCCTTCCTCTTTTCATCAATTGTTAAATCTTGAATGTAACCATGTTCTAAATTTTTTCTTTGTTGCACTTTTAAATCTGAAACATTTGGATTTTCACTCAACAATTGAGTGATATCAAGACCATATGTTTTATCATCGTTGAAATCTGCTTTTGGATTTTTAATTTCTTTTAAAATTGGTTGTTGTATTTGTTGTTCAACCTTTGGAGAATGTGAAATAACATTATAAGCAATCATGATTGCAGAAAAAGCCATGAATAGAACCAAAAGTATTGACAGTGCTTGAATTATTATTTTTCTCATAATTTTATTTATTTCTAACCCCCATCATTTGCTTTTAAACACTCATTTGTAAGTGGTTTAATTATTAATTACCACCTTGCAAAGTTTTTTGCAAGCAAATGATCACTTTTATGATTTTTTGTCGAGATTGAAGCATTCGATTTTCAAGATACATCATGAAAATCGCAATAAAATGGTTATAAAATCAGGTTTATAATTTATAATTTAAAAGTATTGAAAAGGATCGAAATTATGAGAAAAAAAATTATTTTCGGAAATTGAAAAATGAACGGAACAAATGCTGAAGTAAAAGCATTTTTAGAATTAGTAAATAAAAATATTGAAAAATCAGACGTAATTGCTGGTTTGGGATTACCATTTACAGCATTACAAACAGGAATTGACTGTGCCAAAAATGTTAAAATTGCAGCTGAAAATGTCCATTTTGACAAAAATGGAGCTTACACTGGGGAAATATCAATTCAAATGTTGAAAGAAATTGGTGTTGAATATGTGATTATTGGACATTCAGAAAGAAGAGAAATGTTTAATGAAACTGATGTCACAGTTAATTTAAAAGCAAAAGCATTATTAGAAAATAAAATGATTCCAATTATTTGTTGTGGTGAAACACTACAAACAAAAGAAGCTGGTCAAACCATTGCTTTTGTGAATAATCAAATTAATAAAGCCTATGAAAATATTTCAAAAGTTGACGCTTTAAAAACAATTATTGCTTATGAACCAATTTGAGCAATCGGAACCGGGAAAACAGCGACTGCTCAAGATGCTCAAGATGTTTGTTTGGCAATTCGACAAAACTTGGCAAAAATTTATGATCAAACAACAGCTGATCAAATCACAATCCAATATGGAGGATCAGTTAAACCTGGAAACATCAAAGAATTGATGGAACAACCAGATATTGATGGAGCATTAGTTGGTGGGGCTAGTTTAATTGCTGATGATTATGTCGCTTTAATTAACTATAGTAAATAAGATGAAAGACATTAAATTATTAGCACTCGACATGGATGGAACAGTCTATTACAACATGGGCCATGTCATTAAAGAAAATATTGAACCAATTCAAAGTGCGATTGAACAAGGGGTCGAAGTTGTTTTTGTCACAGGTAGACCTGTCCATTCAAGGCCAAATCAAATTATTGAAAATGGTTTTGCAAAAAAAGACGGGACAGTGATTGTTGGTTATAATGGTGGAGCTATTTATGATGTTTTCAAAAAAACCATTTTAAAAAAACACACCATTAAAGCTGATTTAGCACAAAAAGCTTTTGAATTAGCTGAAAGACCAGAATTTAAAGGTTCGATTGTATGAGGTTATGTTGATGATTTGCAAACCACAATTACAAACGTCATTGATCCTGCCAACACTCAAGATAAAATTCAAGCTTATTTGAATGAAATGAATTTTTTTGATGGGGAATATGTCGAATGAAAAGATGTTCAAGCAAATTTTAATTTTGAATTTTTCAAAATGCTTGCTTTTGATGCCAGACCAGGGTTTCTTGAAGCACTAGCTGATTTAGGTTTTGAAGTTGCAATTGATCATGGAAATAATTCAGAGGTCAATGCCCCTGGAATTAACAAAGCTCACGCTTTGAAATGATTAAGTCAAGAATTGAACATTGATCCAAAAAACATTATGGCAGTCGGAGATGGATACAATGATATTTCAATGATTAAATTTGTTGGGTATGGTGTATCCATGGAAAATTCAGTTGATGATTTAAAGAAAATCGCTGATCTTCATATGCCTTTAACCAATGAACAAGGTGCGGTTTCAGAAATTATTCGTCAATATATTTTGAAAAAATAAGGAGAGAAAATGAGAATTAAACAACCAGTTTTATTAGCGATTTTAGATGGATGAGGAATCGCTGATGAACATGATAAAGGCAATGCTGTGGCGCAAGCCAACATGACTTTTGTCAAACAATTACAAACTAAATATCCATGAGTTCAAGCTCATGCATCAGGTGAATGAGTCGGACTTCCAGAAGGACAAATGGGAAATTCTGAAGTTGGTCATATTCATCTTGGGGCAGGACGCATCAAATTTGAATCGTTGGCCAAACTAAATAATGAAGTTAAAACAAATCAAATTGCGACAAACAAAGAAATCGTTGATGCTTTTGAATTTGTCAAAACCAATCATACAACTCTCCATTTAATGGGGATGTTTTCTGATGGTGGGGTCCATTCACATATGAATCACATGATGGCTGTTTATCAAGCTGCTGTCAATTTTGGTTTAACCAAAATTGCCTTTGATTTATTTACAGATGGTCGAGACACCCAACCAAAAGTTGCTAAAAATTATCTACAAACTTTATTAGATCTAATCAAACAAAACAACAATATTGGAGTGATAGCTTCAATTAATGGACGTTATTTTGCAATGGATCGTGATAAACGTTTTGAACGTAGTGCTGAAGCTTATCGAGCAATGGTCTCACAAAACGATGTCAATTCGTTTACTGATCCAATTGCTTATCTTGAATCAGAATACAATTTAGGCAAGGATGATGAAATGATTACCCCAGCTTATAATAGAAATAATCCACTTGGGGGTATCTTACCATTTGATGCTGTGATTTTTACCAATTTTAGACCTGATCGTGCGATTCAAATAGCTTCAATCATGACCAATGAAAACTATCCTGCTTGAAATTATTCATCATTTCAAGAATTGCATTTTATTGGTGATCAAATTCGTTTTGTTTCAATGATGAAATATGCCGATTCAGTGACTTCACCCCACATTGCTTACCCACCAACTCCATTAACAAATACCCTTGGTCAATATTTAGCAGATCAAGGTTATAAGCAATTAAGAATTGCTGAAACTGAAAAAATTGCCCACGTGACATTTTTCTTTGATGGGGGAAATGATTATTTCAAAAATGGTTTAGCTAAACCAAATGAAATTACTTTGAATGGGGCTAGTTTGGATTTAATCCCTTCCCCAAAAGTGGCAACTTATGATTTAAAACCAGAAATGTCAGCCAAAGAAATTACTGACCAGTTATTAATTGAAATTGAAAAAAATGAATTTGACTTGATTGTTTTGAATTTTGCCAACGCTGATATGGTTGGGCATACTGGAGATGAACAAGCAGCAATTCAAGCTGTCAAAGTTTTAGACCAGCAACTGGAAAGAATTTATGATAGTTTTGTGACCAAACATAATGGGATTATGGTGATCACAGCTGATCATGGAAATGCTGAAATTATGATTGATGAAACTGGGCAACCAAATAAAAAACATACCACCCAAAATGTTCCAATTATTATTACAGCTGATGTTGAAATGAGAAGTCGGGATGCTGGAATTGCTGATGTTGCACCAACAATTTTAGATTTGATGTACATTGAAATCCCTTCAGAAATGACTCAGCCATCATTAATTTTGAAGAAATAAATTTAAATTTTTAGTTTTACTAAAAATTTTTTTATATAGTCAATCAATAAGTAGAAATGACTCAAATTAAAATCGGAAGCCTTGGACTTCCGATTTTAATTTTTATCAACATACTATTAAAGGAAATCGGGTTCATATTTATCTTTTAAACGTTTGATTTCAATATGTGCTAATTGTAGTTCTTCTTTTGTTTGAGCAAGTTCTTGTTTGGTTTGAGCAAGTTCTTGTTTGGTTTGAGCAAGTTCCTGTCTTAAAATTTTGATTTCAGCTTGTGCTAATTGCAATTCTTCTCTTAAAGTATTCACAACACCCATTATGTTTTGCACCATATCAACCAATTCAGCCTTAGTTAACTTAAATAATTCATTTGTTGGATCTGGTTTCTTAATTGGTTTTTTTGCCTTTTTTGGAAATACGCTTCCATATTGTTTCATAGTATGCATAAAATCTTGGCCAAATTCAATTCCTTCTTTTGTGCTCATATTATCAGCCATAAATTTCATTTCCTCTAAACTAATTGTCCCATCGACATCTATTTCGCCTTTTTCATATTTAATTATAAATGAAATATCTTTTTTCATGTACTCCTTTTCCAATTTGAAACTATTTTTTTGATTGTTTCTCATAACAGATTAGAAATAAAATTTTAAATATTACCTTTAAATTCAAAAAAATGTTTTTTATATAGTCAATGAGTAAATAGAAATGTCCCAAATTAAAATCGGAAGCATTGAACTTCCGATTTTAATTTTTTGTTGAGATCTCACTAATAGAAATCAGGTTCATATTTATCTTTCAAACGCTTGATTTCAACATGCGCTAACTTTAATTCTTCTTTTGTTTGAGCAAGTTCCTGTCTTAAAATTTTGATTTCAGCTTGAGCTAATTGCAATTCTTCTTTTAGAGTATTCACCACACCCATTATGTTTTGCACCATATCAACCAATTCAGCCTTAGTTAACTTAAATAATTCATTTGTTGGATCTGGTTTCTTAATTGGTTTTTTTGCCTTTTTTGGAAATACGCTTCCATATTGTTTCATAGTATGCATAAAATCTTGGCCAAATTCAATTCCTTCTTTTGTGCTCATATTATCAGCCATAAATTTCATCTCCTCTAAACTAATTGTCCCATCGACATCTAGTTCACCTTTTTCATATTTAATTATAAATGAAATATCTTTTTTCATGTACTCCTTTTCCAATTTGAAACTATTTTTTTGATTGTTTCTCATAATAGATTAGAAATAAAATTTTAAATGTGACCTTTAAATTCAAAAAAACCAAAATTTTAACCATTTTTATCAACTAAATCTAGACAAAAACAACCTCTGCCCTGAAAACATATAAAAGCAAAATTTTTTTAATAATAGTCAAAAAGTGGATTAATTGTTTATAATTTAAAAGTAAAGAAAGAGTGGTGAAGATTATGACAATAGTAAATGCAGTGGTTGGCGATTTTCCTGACCCCGAAAGTTGTAAGCGATTAAATAATGTTATAAGTTTTCCACCATTCTATTCGTAGTTAATTTGTAAAATTATTTAATCCTAGAGTATAGGAGATAAAAATGATTAAATTTAAAAAAAATACTCTTATTTCTAAAGTTAAGGAAAAACAAGGACCAACATTTGAAAATGAAAAATTAATCAGAAAAATGGTCGAAGCAGATCAAGAAGAAGTTAAAAAAATTCTTGGTCTAAAGCATTTTGGTTTAACTAACAACGAATATAGAGATAGAATAGAAAAATATGGCACTAATGAATTAAAAAAACACCGATTTAATTGAATTTTAGAAATCGGAAAAGCTTTTTTTAGTCCTTTTAGTTTAATTTTGTTGGCAATTGCCGCATATTACTTTATCACGTTCATAACATACCAATTTGGTACTACAAATGAACGTAGTATTTTTGATGTGACTGGAGCAATTGTTATTTTGGCAATGGTTTTTGCCAGTGGAACAATGACTTTTGTTCAAGCTTTGAGAAGTTATCTGATCACGAAAAAGATTGGCAGCATTGTTAAAAATACAACGGATATTATCCGTCATAAAAATAATGATAATTTAGCTTCGTTTAAAAAAATTGATCAAGAGAATCAATTAGATTTGATTAAGTTAGGTGAAGAAATTAATGCCAAAGAATTAGTTCCTGGAGATTTAATTTATTTATCAAGTGGAGATATGATTCCAGCCGATGTCAGAATCTTAAATTCAAAAGATTTATTTATTAATCAATCTTCATTAACTGGTGAATCAGTTCCAGTTGAAAAACATGCTACAAATTCTAAAAAAACTAACAATATTTTAGAATTTGAAAATATTTGTTACACTGGAACCAGTGTTGTTTCTGGAAGTGGGATTGCAATCGCGATTGCAACTGGAGATGGAACTTATTTTGCCACAATTAATAAGACCATTATGGAAAAAAGACCTGAAGGAAGTTTTTCAACTGGGGTTAAAAAAGTTACAAGAGTTTTGTTAATTTTAATGTTAGTAATGGTTCCAATTGTGTATTTAATTAATGCCGGAGTTGGTTATGCCAATTGAGATCAAATTGGGGGATTTACCAAAAATCCTTGATTTAAAGCAATCTTTTTTGCTGTGGCGGTAGCTGTTGGGCTAACCCCAGAAATGTTACCAATGATTGTATCAACCAATTTAGCCAATGGGGCTGGAAGAATGGCCAAAGGGAAAGTTGTTGTCAAAAAACTGGATGCGATTCAATCGCTGGGAGCGATTGATATTTTAGCCACAGACAAAACTGGAACCTTAACCAATGATAAAATTGAATTAGTTGAATATTTGACTGTTGATAAACAAAAAGATCCACGCTTGTTAAAATATTTATATTTAAATAGCTACTTTCAAACCGGGATTAAAAACCCAATGGATAAAGCCATTGTGGATTATGTTTCTACGCATAAATTAAATTTTGATCTGCACACATATCAAAAAATTGATGAAATCCCTTTTGATTTTAATCGTCGAAAACTAACTGTTATTTTTAATTCTGATGAAGAAAAGATTTTAGTCACAAAAGGAAGTATGGAAGAAATTTTAAGTGTTTCAACCAAAGTCTATTACCAAGGTAAAATCCAAAAAATCACTGATGCGATTAGAGCTCAAATTCAAGCTTATTTTGAAAAGATTAACAATGAAGGAAAACGTGTGCTTGGGGTGGCTTATAAACCAGTTGACCAAAATCAAAACCGATTTTCTCCAGAAGACGAAAATGAATTAATCTTTTTTGGTTTTGCGACATTTTTAGATACCCCAAAACCCTCAACTAAAAAAATGATTAAACTATTACACAAATATGGTGTTGAGTTAAAAATTTTAACAGGGGATAACGAACAAGTAACACGTGCTATTTGCAAAATGGTGCATTTAGATATTAAAGGTCTAGTGACCGGAGAACAATTAGATGCTGCTAGTAGTCACGAAATTCAAGCAATGGTTGAACAAGCAAACATTTTTGTCAAATTAAACCCCTTACAAAAAGTTAAAGTGATTCAAATCTTAAAACAAAAAGGACATATTGTTGGATTTATGGGCGATGGAATTAATGATGCTCCTGTTTTACGTCAAAGTGATGTGGGGATTTCTGTGAATAATGCTTCAGATATCGCCAAAGATGCTTCAGACATCATCTTATTAGAAAAGTCACTTTTAGTGTTAGAAAAAGGGATCATCCAAGGCAGAACAATATTTGCTAATATTTTAAAATATATTAAAGTGACAACTTCATCGAATTTTGGAAATGTTTTGTCAGTCATCGTGGCGAGTGCAATTTTGCCATTTCTACCAATGTTGCCAGTGCAAATGTTATTTCAAAATTTAATTTATGATCTATCCCAATTTGCCATGGCCTTAGATCGCGTGGATGAAGAATTCGTGCAAAAACCCCAACGTTGGAAATCAAATGATCTCGTTCCCTTTGTTTGTATTAATGGACCTGTCAGTTCGGTCTTTGATATTCTAACATTTGTGATTGTTGGTTTTGGTTTTGGTTTAGTTCCAGAATTTAATGCGATGACCAATAAAGAATCATTTGAAGCGACACAAATCATTGCCCAATTTAATGCTTCTTGATTCTTAATTGGATTAATTACCCAAACAATGGTGATGCAAGTGTTAAGAACTGAAAAACTGCCATTTATTCAATCGCGTTCACCATGAATTGTTTATCTAACAATGGTGATGGTCATTTCATTGGCCTTTTCAATAACCTTCACTCCATTTGGGACATTATTACATATGACCCCACCAATTCCAGTTTTCATCGGGATTGCTGCTGGATTGATTTGTGGCTATCTATGTTTAGCACAACTCGTCAAGATGACTTACATTAAAATCTTTAAAAAATGATTATAAAGCTTCCAAGCATTTTGCTTGAAATTGAAAACAAATTTCTCTACTAGATAGAGAAATTTGTTTTTTAGATCCGTGATGATTTAACTTCAAAACAAACGTTTTGTTTTGAATTAAGATTCAATTTATTTTTGCTTTATAATATGATTTATCTAAAGAGAAATAAAATTAAGAAAATGTTTGATTGTTAGATCTCAAAAAGTTGAATATATGGTTAGGTGAAACAAATGCATAAAACAAGAATTTTGAATAATTTAAAAGCCACAAGCGATTTTGCTAAAGAAATTGTTGAATTAATTCTTAAAGCTGATAAGCCTTTATATTTATTATTAAGTGGTGATTTAGGGGCTGGTAAAACCACTTTTACCAAACAATTATTATTGAATTTAGGTGTGAAACAAAATGTCACTTCCCCAACTTTTGTGATTATGAATCAATATCAGGTTAATGACTTAGTCATTAACCATATGGATGCATATCGTTTAGACAAAACAAGTGATGTGGAAATGTATTTTGATGAATTTGATGAAGCAATTAATATTATTGAATGACCTGGTAATTTAAATGTTGATTGAACTAATTTTAAAACAATTAAACTTTGTTTTAAAATTATTGATGAAGACACAAGACAAGTGGAGGTTAATTAAAATGAAATTATTTATTGATACAACAAATTGAAAGTTAATTTTTCTTTTAATTAAAGATGAACAAATTATTGACCAATTCTTACTTGATAATACAAAAAAGATTAGTGATATCTTTTTTGATTCTTTAAATCTGTTTTTAAAACGTAATAACTTAACCTTAAAAATGCTTAATGATTTTTATTTAACAATTGGTCCTGGAAGTTATACTGGGGTGAGAATTGGTTTAAGTATGGTTAAAACCCTAAAAGTCTTAAATCCTCAAATTAATGTTTTTGTAATTGATAGTTTAAAGTTTCAAGCAGGGAACAAAAACAAGATTTCATTAATTAATGCTCGCTCAAATAAATTTTATGCCAGTGTTTTGTCTGATTATAAAATCCAAGAAGCAATCCAATTAATTAATCAAGATCAAGTTGAAACCCTTTTTGAACAATATGTTCAAAAAAGATATGTTCAAGTTATTGATTACAACAATGTTGATTTTGGTTTAAATGTTTTAGATTTAATCAAACACAATCAGTTTGCTTTAATTGAAAAAGTTGAAGATCTCAAACCAATCTATATTAAAAATTTTATTTAGCATTTCATTTTTAACATTATTTATTGCTTTCAAAACCTATGTCTTTTTCGAAAAACACATTTTTAATGTTTTGTGAATAGTTAGGGTTCGAATCCATAGTTTATGACAACATTTAGTCCTTTAAAATAGTTTTTCAAAACATTTTAAAGGACTATTTTTTGTCTTAGAAATAAAATTTATAAGTTTTGTAAAAACAAGATATTAACTAATAAAATAGGGAGAAATTAAGAAAAAAACCAGATAATTATCTTTAATAGAATGAAAAAATTAAAAAAATTCTTTTCAAACTCATATATAATATACATAGAGAGAAAACTTTCGGAGGAAAAAATAAAAATGAAAAAATTATTAACATTATTAGGTAGTGTTGGAATGGTTGCCGCAACGGCTGCAACAGTTGTTGCATGTAGCAAACCTAAAGAAGAAGAAAAATTCGACGCAACAGTTGCACCAACAGGAACTAATGAAATTAAAGTTAAAAACGATGATTTAAAAACTCATACAGGTGTAAAAGCTATTGAAGTTGATAAAGACGGTAAAGAAATTAAAGAAGCTGAAAAACAACTTTTAAATGTTACAGCAGTTCTTGCACCAGCTACAGGAACAGAAGCGTCAACACATAAATTAATTAAATTTACAGCAAAAGACAAAGCAGGAAAAGCATTTATTAAGTTAAGTGGTGTAAAAGCTGAAAAAGCTGGTGAATCTGAATTATTTGGTACACTTTACAAAGTAAATATTGCTAAACATGATATTAGTAAAGGAATTGAAATAAAAGCATATAGAGGTGAAACGAAAGCTGAAGTTGAAAAATTAATTCATGATGAAATTTCAAAAAAAGCTAACGGAGCAACTCTTGCATTAACAACTGACTATACAATTACAGGATTAGTTGAAACACTAGTTGGAAGCGAAGAAGTAACAGTTAAGGCTGCCGCAGATTCAAAAGTTATTACAGGTGAATTTAAATTTACAGTTTCAAAAGAGGCTAAACCAGATGATAAAACTGTTAATGTTGCTGCATTAAAAACTGAAATTCAAACAAGTTTAACAGCAGCAGTTGCTGATGGGCAAGCAGCTATTGTAAAAGTTAAAGCTGTTTTAGCTAATGCAACTTGAAGTTCGAAAGTTACTGGAACAGTTGTTGAAAAAGCTCAAGCTGAAAAAACACTTACTGTTACATTAACACCAGCTGAAGGATTTACATTAAACGGTACTTCACCATTTGATGTAACTTATACAACAGCCGCACCAGTTGATAAAACTGTTGATGTTGCTGCATTAAAAACTGAAATTCAAACAAGTTTAACAGCAGCAGTTGCTAATGAAACAGCAGCTATTGGCAAAGTTAATGCTGTTTTAACTCATACTAATTGAAATTCAAAAGTTACTGGAACAGTTGCACCAAAAGCTCAAGCTGAAAAAACACTTACTGTTACATTAACACCAGCTGAAGGATTTACATTAAACGGTACTTCACCATTTGATGTAACTTATACAGTCACAACTGGAAAATAACAATCTAATAGTTCTTTAAATTATCATAATTTAAAAATAAATTAGGTTATTCGCAAATTAATTAGATTAATAGATTTAATAGTTATTAAATTTATAACCACTTTATTAAATTAGTCGATATAAATACAAATTATAAAATTCTTAATTTAAAGAATATGTATTTATTTTAAAAGCTTTTATTAAATATGAACCAAACTTATCACTTGTCAGTTTATTGACAAGAAAATAAGTTTGGTTTTTTATATTCTAATATAAGTAATTAAAATGAAACATTATATTGTTGACTTAATCTAGTTTTTCTTGACTAAGATCTATAACTCAAACAATTTTTATTTCATAAAACATAATTAACATAATCAAATATGGTAAAACACAAATGGATATAAAAAACACCAGATTACTGGTGTCAAAATACATAGACATTTTTTTATTAAACTAGATAAAAGATCTTAATGTTGAAGTTGAAATCTATTTAAAAACTGGTCTAAAATTAGTGGGTCAAGCTGAAGTTAATTTATTAGCAAAGTTTGCACTATTAGTAACTCTAGCAACATTCCATTTTGAAATATCTTGACTAAACGCTTGTGCATTATTAAACATTTTTTTCATATTACTTACTTTTGAAACATCTCATTTCGAAATATCTTGATTAAATTTATGTGTGTTCTCAAACATAGCTTGCATACTAGTTACTTCTGAAACATCTCATTTTGAAATATCTTGATTAAATTGATAGGCATCATAAAACATTCATTCCATATCGGTAACTTTTGAAACATCTCATTTTGAAATATCTTGATTAAATTTATGTGATCGGTCAAACATAGCATGCATGCTAGTTACTTTTGAAACATCTCAATTTGATATGTCACCATTAAATTCAGCTGTTCTATAAAACATTCTAGCCATACTAGTCACTTTTGAAACATCTCATTTTGAAATATCCCCATTAAATTCAGCTGCATTATTAAACATGTCATCCATATTGGTAACTTTTGAAACGTCTCATTTTGATATGTCACCATTAAATAATAGGGCTCTTTTAAACATTTTCTTCATATTAGTCACTTTTGAAACATCTCATTTTGAAATATCGCCATTAAATAATACAGCATCTTCGAACAAGCCTTCTAAACTAGTTATTTTTGGGTTGATATAGTTTGGTACTTTTGTAACTTCGTCATGAACTCGTAGTGCTTTACCGGTCGCATCTCACCCAAGATGAGTAATTTCGGAAACTCTCACATAAAAACCAGAGCCAGAACCTATTTCTACTGTATCGCCGAATTGGTGGTGTCACTTGTTTGTTGTTGGGCTTAAGCTTCTATAAATATTATTGGTTAATGTACAATCAACTGAACCTTGGAAGTTTGGTGATGTTGGAGTTGCAATAATAGTTAAACCATAAGCTGTCCCAATTCAAGTGAAATCGTTCACTGTAAGATTCAAGTTTGGATTATTATCGTTTAAAACACGGGCAATAGCTGCGTTATCAGATTCGTCGCTCTGTTTTACAATTGTTTTTAGATCTCTTTTGTCTAATGGAATTTCATTTAACATTTTTTTAATTGCAAATGTAATGTTTACAACACCTTGATAAATTGGAGAACTAGCTTTAACGCGAATTTGAGCCCCAATTGCAGTTGGGTTTCCAACAATTTCTAAATCTTCTTTGAATAAATTTTTATCTTGGTTTATTTGAATAAATTTGTCAAGAATTGCTTCTGGTTCATTATGATTCATACTACCCAATGCTAAACTCAATCCAGCAACACCCCCAAGGATTTTTTTAATTGAAAAACTTACATCAACAGCGCCTTTATGAGTTTTTGTATCGCTTAAAATTTCAATTGTTGCCTCATTATCTGTTGAGGCAACAATTTTTAAATGGTTAATTGTTAAACCTTTAAATTGTGGGTTTTTACCAATAAAAGCAGCTTTAATTGAACTATCAGTTTTGTCATTTAAACCTCCTAAATTGGTTTGAATCTTCAAACCATTAATTGTTGTTCTTTTTACGATGTGGAATTTAAATTCACCCTTAAGTCTGACACTAGTTGATTTTGCTTTAACTGTAATTTCTCCAGTGTTTGCAGATCCACGTAATCCAAGAACTTCATAATCTCGATCCATTACTGCCCTTGGTGCAATTTTGATAATTTCTCTATGAATATTTGCTTTGATAGCTTCTTTTGTTGTTCCATCATGAGCTTCAACTTTTGTTTTAATACTTTCAACATCTAATTTTGATGTTTCACCACCACAAGAAACAACAGCTGTAGCTGTTGTTGCGGTCATCCCGATACTACCTAGTAGTCCTAATAATTTTTTCATTTTTTACCTAATTTTTCCTTTACCGTTTCTCTTTGAAATTTCGTTTTCTCTTCAAAATTTTCATTCGTTTTACAAAATACATAATAAAGGAATTTTAAAAAATAAAATGCTTTTTTGAATTTTTTGAAAAAATATTTATAGGTTTTTTAGAGGCGAGAATTTAATTGTTCAAACTCACAAAAATTCAAAAATTCAAAAAAAGCAAAAGTTTAAATCATTTTGAAATTTTTATGGCAAATATTGGCAAAAAATTCAATTTTTTTGTCATTTCTAAAAAATGAAAATCGTGTTAATTAAAAAGTTTGAATTTGAATCCAAGAGCGTTACAAACAGAAATGGTGTGTTGAATAGATAATTAATTATTTTAATTGCTTTTGAGATATCTTAACAATATAGTTCATTTTTTTTGCATACATACCTATTAGATTGTTATCCAAAAATTTAAGAACTTTTAATTTTAAAATTTAAAAGTTTTTTGATCAAAGAATAAGTGAGCAAGACGAAGTACGATTTCTTAATTAATGAAATGAATATGAACAAGATCATAACAATATCTCATTTTGAACTATCAACATTGACTGGAAAAACCGGACTAAGCATCATTAGATATTAATAAATTTTGAACTGTTCTAATCTTGAAACTTCAAAACAAAGAAACAATTTTTATAAAATTGCTCAAAACAAGTAATCTCGGTCAATTTCTTCACATCTAATTTTGTAATCAGTTAGCGTAAAAAACATCTTTTTCATTTTTTTAAAAAGTTGAAAAAAACTATTTTTTTTATCAATATTTTCAACAAAAATCTTAAAAAGCCTAAAATAACCTTTTTTTTCGCTTTTTTATGATTTTCATGGGTTTAGAAAATAAAAATTCAGATAGTAAATAAACCCGAAAGATTTTTTAAAAAAGCGAAAAAAAGCATTTTATTTTTTAAAATTCCTTTATTATGTATTTTGTAAAACGAATGAAAATTTTGAAGAGAAAACGAAATTTCAAAGAGAAACGGTAAAGGAAAAATTAGGTAAAAAATGAAAAAATTATTAGGACTACTAGGTAGTATCGGAATGGTTGTTACAACAGCCGCAACTGTTGTTGCGTGTGGTGATGAACCCAATCAAAATTTCGATTTAAAAGTTGCCCCAACAGGCACACACAGTATCGATGTTAAAGCATCTTTAGTTGATAAATATAAATCAATAACAGTTTTAGAAGTGAACAAAAATGGTGAACCACTTTCATCAGATGAGAAATTATTAGATGTTAAGTTTGTCCCTAAACAAACAACAATGACTCGTGATGGATCTCAACCAGCTCCAGCAAAAATCACAGTTATGGCTAAGGAAAAAACAGGAAGAACATTTTTCAGGTTAAAAGGAATTGATGCTAGCCCAAAATCAAAAGGTGAAAAAGTTTGATTTGGACAAGTTTTTTCAATCAATATTGAAAAAACTAATATTCGTGGAGTTAGAATTATAGCTTATAATAGTGATACTCAAGTTAACATTGAAGCTCGAATTAATGCTGCAATTAGCAGCAAAATCAATGGTCAAAAAATCGTTCTAAATCGTGATTATACAATTGAAGGATTAAGCAGAATTGTTAAAAGAGGAACTGTAACAGTTAAAGCAAAACCAGACTCTAAAATTATTGAAGGTAGTTTTACTTTCGATGTAGTTACAGATACTAGACCATCAATTGCAAAAATTGTGATCCCAACAACTTATGATGGAGAAGGTCAAGCAGGAATTCGCGCTAAAATTCAAGCAGAAATCATCAAAGTTGCTCCAACTGCAACTTTTAATAATGATTATGTAATTGCCGGATTATTAAGCACAGTTGTTGGTGGAAAAGTAACAGTAACTGCTAAAGTTGAATCAGGCAAACTGAAAGATAGCTTCACATTTGAGATTATTGAACGTAAATTATTGACAGATGCTGCAATTCCAACAATTGAAATTGCTGAACCAAAAGCAAGTGTTGAAACTAAAATTCAACAAGCACTTGAAAAATTAATTGCAGGAGCACAAAAAGGTGTTGACTATACAATTTCAAGATTAAATGAAATTGCAATGCCTGGATCAACAATCACAATTTCAGCAATTGTTGGTTCAACAAAATTGAAAACACCAAGTGCAATTACTTTAGAAGTTGGTAAGGCAAATATTAGTATTATTAAGAAACCAACAATTGCTGCAGGTTCAGATCTAGATGCGCATAAAGAAACTATTTTAACTGAGATTCAAAAATTACCTGGTTGTTCAGAAATTGTAAAAAATGATTTAACATTTGCTGGTGCAACACATGCTGGATCAAGAATTACAGTTACTCCATCAACAGCTTCTGGTGTTGCAAAACTAACTGGAACAATTTCAATTGTTGTTGAAAAAGCAGATATTACAAAATCTCTACCTTCTTATACTCAAGGTGTATCAATGCAAGGAATCAAAGATTGATTCACTGGCAATGAAATTAAAAGAATTGCTGGTTGTTCACAAATTACTCAAAACGATCTAGTGTTTGAAGGTTCAACTGGGGCTGGGGGAATCATCACGGTTATTCCATCAGCAGCTGGGGCTGCAAAACTAACTGGAACAATGACAATTACTGTTGCAAAAGTTGGTATTACTGGTACTGCAATGCCAACTATTGCTGCTGGAACACCGAGAGATGATGCAAAAAGTGCTATTTTAAGAACTATTCAAGCAATTCGTGGTTGTTCAGAAATTACAACAGATGATATTGATTTGGCAGGTACAACACATGCTGGAACAACAATCACTGTTACTCCATCAACAACATCTGGGACTTCAAAACTAACTGGTTCAATTACCATAATTGTTGCTAAAGCAGCAATTGGTGCTATTCCCAAACCAGTCATTCAACCAGGTTCAGATATTGAAGCTCATAAAACAACTATTTTAAATACAATCAAGGGATTACCTGGTTGTGATCAAATTCAAATGGGTGATTTAACATTTGTTGGATCAACAAATGCCGGAGCAACAATCACTGTTACTCCATCAACAACTTCTGGAACTTCAAAACTAACTGGAACAATTTCAATTGTTGTTGAAAAAGCAAATATTAATGGTGTTATTGCACCATTAATAATTCCGGGAGTATCAGTGGATGATGTAAAACAAACAATTTTAGAAAAAATTCGAAATCTTCCTGGTTGTTCAACAATTGCCAAAACTGACCTTACTGTAACTGGTGATGTTGGAGGTAGAATTAATGCTGGAACAGAATTAACTATTACCCCATCAACAGCTTCTGGAGCTTCAAAGCTAGAAGGATCTATTACAGCAAGAGTTGGTAGAGCAAACATTTCTGATGTAATAGTTCCAACTATTCCTGCAGGGACAACAGATCAAAATGCGAAAAGTATTATTTTAACTGAAATCCAACAAAAATCTGGTTGTTCAGCAATCAGTGGTGGTGATATCACTGTGACTGGTGAAGCTCTTGCTGGAGAAACATTAACAGTAACGGTATCAAATGCTGGAACACCAAAACTAACTGGAACAATTACAGTGATTGTTGATAAAATAAATCTTGAAAATATTGCACCACCAACAATTGTTGCAGGTACAAACCCACAAGATCATAAAGCTACAATTTTAACTAGAATTCAAGCAATATCTGGTGGGAGAGCAATTACAAATGCAGATTTTGAAATAATAGGTTCAAGCACTCCTGGTGCATCAATCATTGTTAGACCAACTAGTGCTGGTACTGCAAAATTAACTGGTTCATTTACAATAAATATAAATAAAGCAGATATCAATGCTATTAGTAAACCAACTATTCTTGCGGGTTCAGACATAAATGATCACGAAACAACTATTTTAAATAGAATTAAAGAATTAACTGGTTGTGGTTCAATCACAGTTGATGATTTTGAACTAATTGGAACAGTAAATCCTGGTGCATCAATCATTGTTAGACCAACAAATGCCGGATCTGCAAAATTAACTGGTTCATTTACAATCACTGTCCAAAGAGTTGATATTTCTACTATTGCAATGCCAACCATTACTTTGGATTCAAACTTTGTAACAGCTAGTGCATCAATTGTAACTGCCATTCGAGGAATACCTGGATTATCAACAATTACAGCTGATGATTTAGACATTACAGGTTCAACTACTGCTGGAGCAACAATCACTATTAAACCTTCATTAAGCGGTTCTACAAAACTGTTAGGAACTAGAACAATTGTTCAGGGCAAAACAAGTATTGCTACTGGAGTTGGTACAATCGTGGTCAATGCTGGGACAAGTTTTGAGGTTGCTAAAACAACTATTTTAACTCAAATTCAGGCATTAACTGGATTATCAACAATTACAGCTGATGACTTGGACATTACAGGAACATCAAATGCTGGAGCAACAATTACTGTTAACCCATCAGCAAAAGGAAGTTCAAAAATGACTGATTCATTCACAATAACTGTAGGTAGAGCAAGTATTGCAGGTGTTACTCCATCAGCAATTACTGTCGGTACAACTCCAGGAACATATATGACAGGCGTTTGAAACTTAATTAAAAACTTACCTGGTTGTTCACAAATTACGATGGCAGATCTAGTGTTCGTTGGATCATCAGCAACTGCTGGAAACCAAGTTACTGTTAACCCATCAACAACTGGTGCTGCAAAATTAATCGGAACAATTACAATTCAGGTTGTTGCATAATCTCTTGAATGTGAATAAAATTCTTTTTGACCATTCAATTCTTTCTTAAAATGTATTTAATAAATGCATTATTAGATGATAAATTACCTTCTTATTTTAAGAGAAATTGAATCAAAAACGAAATTTAAAACCCAATCAGAAATTATTAAAGTCCTAGATTTTTATCAATATCAAGCCAAACATTGTTTGGCTTTTTATTTTTTAAATAATCATGATTAAGAATTGTTATTCACTGATCAAAATGATTAATTTTTAAAGCAAAGAAAATTGTAATCAACTTTGTTTTTCATTTTACGCTTATTTCTTGTATAATTTAAAAGTATTATTGGGCTGATACTCAAGTTGGTTAAGAGGGCACCCTGCTAAGGTGTTAGGTCGATTTTCGGCGCAAGGGTTCGAACCCCTTTCAGTCCGCCAGTTAAATACAAAAAACCATCATTGATGGTTTTTATTTTGCTTAAAAATGATCATGGTGTAGAAAAAGTTTTTTTAATTTTTTGTAAAAAAAACTTTTATTTTCTAAATTTATTTTATATACTTAATAAGTATTAATTGAGTCGTAATTTTATTTTTTGAGAGAGAAATCAAAATTCAACTTAGCCAGTTTTCATAATAATTTTTGAAATTCCTTCCGGGTGATGTTGCTCAATTAATGTCAAAAGCCATCTTTGATGGCTTTTTTTATACACCAAATAATTTGCAATCATTTGCTAGTTGAGATCTTGTTTGTGTGTTTTAAATTAATGATCATCAAAATTTGTTATTTATATTATTTTGATGGATGACTTTATTGTGAATTAAATCAAGTGATTGGTATAATATTAAATATGAATTAAGGTTGTTATGGAAATAAAAGAAAATAAAATTGATAGATATCGACGTAAACGAAAAAAGACACTTGCTGATGCTTTTATGAATAATATTTTTGCAATTAACAAAAGTGAAAAAACAAAAATCTTACACCTTTTAAAAAAGCATAATGTTGAATCACTTTTGTTTTACACAGATTTGCGTAACTTGGAATTCATTATTCAAAATGGGATTAACACGTTAAATAACTTAACCCTCCCTGAAGAAAAATATTATTTTGTTTGATCATTTCATCAACATGAAGAATCGATTGATTTAGAATTTGATAATTCATCACGAGCTTACTTTTGGAAATGAACAAATGATATTCAAGGGTTTGATCCTAAAACAATGGCCGTGATTGGAATTAATCCCGAACGATTAGCTGAATTAACCCAAAAAGATTGACTATTTGATTTTGCTCAAAGTTTGGTCAATATTCCAGAAAATATTTATCCAGAAACTTTTGATTGACTATTAGTTCAAGATTTGAAAATGTATCAAATTATTAAAAAAAGAATTAACGAATTAAAATTAAATATCGATGTCTATTTAGGCAATGATGGGATTGTCAAAATTGAAAGAAAGCAACCAGAAGACCACAACACATTAAATTCCACAACCAACAAAACGATTTGGAATCAAGAAGGAGAACAATAAAATGAAAAAACAACAATTAGAAAAAATTACCCCACGAGATAAGAATTTTTCACAATGATATACAGACGTTGTTTTGAACGCAAAACTAGTCGAATATGGTCCAGTTAAAGGAACAATAATTTTCCGTCCATACGGTTATGCAATTTGAGAAAATATTCAAAAGATTTTAGATCTTGAATTCAAAAAAATTGGCGTGGAAAATGTTTATTTTCCATTACTAATTCCCGAATCATTATTTAATAAAGAAAAATCTCACATCGAAGGATTTGCCCCAGAAATGGCAACAGTCACCCAAGTTGGAGATAAAATTTTAGAAGAAAAATTATTTATTAGACCAACTAGTGAAGTTTTAATGGCTAACTTCTTTGAAAAAGAAGTTAAATCATATCGTGATTTACCATTGCTATATAACCAATGAAATAACGTGATGCGTTGAGAAAAAACCACCCGTCCATTTTTAAGAACAAGTGAATTTTTATGACAAGAAGGTCACACCATTCATAACAATCAAGAAGAGGCAAAAAAATTAACATTAAAAATTTTAGAAATTTATAGTAATTTTGCCAATGATGTTTTAATGATCCCAGTGATTAATGGACAAAAAACTGAACATGAAAAATTTGCTGGTGCTCAAGAAACATATACCATTGAATCATTGATGCATGATGGTCAAGCTTTACAAGCTGGAACATCACATTATTTTGGCAATAATTTTTCCAAAGTTTATGATATTAAATTCCAAAATAATGAAGGTAAATGAGAATATGCATATTCAACTTCTTGAGGAGTTTCAACAAGATTAATTGGGGCAATTATCATGAGTCATTCAGATGATTCAGGTTTAGTTTTACCAAGTAAAGTTAGTCCGATTCAAGTCCAAATTATTAATGTCCAAAATACTGATCAAATTCAAGATGTAAGTACAAAACTACAACAGGAACTTGATCAATATCGTATCAATATTGATCAAAGTGATAAAAGTTTTGGATTTAAAATTTCAGAAGCTGAAATTAAAGGAATTCCGGTTAGAATTGAAGTCGGCCCTCGTGATCTAGAAAATGGTCAAGTGACAATTTCAAGACGTGATACTAAAGAAAAAATCTTAGTCAAACTTGATCAAGTCAAAACAACAGTTGAAGCAATGATTAAAGCCTATGATCAAAACATTTATCAAATTGCTTTAGACAATCGTGAACAACGCACAAGTCATGCTGAAACAATTGAAGAATATCAAAAAATTTTAGACACAAATCAAGGTTTAGTTTTAGTTCCGTTTTGTGGGGAAATCGCATGTGAAGAAGATGTTAAGAAGAAAACATCAACAAATTCACGTTGCATTCCATTTGGAGTTGAACAAACCAAAGGTAAATGTTTTAACTGTCAAAAAGATTCAACATTAAGAGTTTATTTTGCAAGAGCATATTAGGAGATAAATCAATGGGTAAAAAATTTTATGCAGTTAAAGCTGGCAGAAAAACTGGAGTTTTTGAAGATTGAGACGAAGTTCAAAACTATATTAGTGGTTATAAAAACGCTGTTTTTAAATCTTTTAAAACCCCACAAGAAGCTTGAGACTTCATGAAAAATAAACCCTCAATGACCCCTGAAAAACCAATCATTTCAAAGAATTTTGAAATGATTGAAAATGCTGATTGTGCACTAGCTTATACTGATGGGAGTTTTGATCCACTAACCAACACTTATTCTTATGGCACTGTGATTCTGTGAAAAGACAAGGTAATTAAAATGTCCCAACGATTTGATAATCAAATCATTGTGGCCTTGAGAAATGTGGCTGGTGAATTAGAAGGCGCTAAGCGCGCGATGAAATTTGCCCAATCCAATAAAATTAAAGAATTAATTATCCATCATGATTATGTTGGGGTGGCCAAATGATCACTTGGTCAGTGAAAAGCAAATTTACCATACACCCAAGAATATGTTGCATTTGCACAAAATATTCAAAAGGATGTTAAATTAAATTTTGTTTGAGTCAAAGGTCATAGTGGTGATCATTATAATGAATTGGCTGATCAATTAGCTGGTCAAGCGACTTTAAAAGAATACAGGAAGGTGAATTAAAATGCGTGAATTTAGTTTAAGAATGATTGATGGACAAGAACTTCAAGTTTATGAATGAAGTGATGTCAAAAAACCAAAAGCAGTCATTCAATTGTTGCATGGTTCATGTGAATTTATGCTGAGATATGCTGATTTTGCCAAAGCTATGAACGCCAAAGGGATCATAGTTGTTGGTGATGATCATCGTGGTCATGGCAAAACTGCACAATTACATGGTAAGAAAATGGGATTTTTTTCTAATCATAATGGGTGAGAAAAAATTGTCAATGATGAAAAACTTGTCAATGACTACATCCGCAAGAAACATCAAGGATTACCAATCTTCATGTTAGGACACTCAATGGGAAGCTTTATGGCCAGAACTTATGCGATCAAATATTCTGAAACGATTGATGGATTAATCATTATGGGAACTGGAGAACACGCGATTTTGATGACTGGTGCAGCATCAATGATTGCGAGAGTCCACCAACTAATTGGTGGACCACAAACTGATGATAAATTACTTTGAAAATTGACATTTGCTCCATTAAATAAGCATTACAATAAAGTGAGTAATGCCAATGGTAATGAATGATTAACCAGAAATGTTGATGCTCAATTAGAGTTTAAAAATCACCCTTTAACTGGCAAAAGCGTCACCACATCAGGGTTTAAAGATATGTTTGATGGGATGACTTTTGTTGCTAAGAAAAAGTATATAAAATTAATGCGAAAAGATTTACCAATCTTTTTGGTCGCTGGAGATAAGGATCCGGTCGGAAATTATGGTAAAATGGTTGATAAAGTTCAACGTAAATTTATTGCTTTAGGTTTCAAATCTAAAATTAAACTTTATTCAAATTTAAGACACGAAATTTTAAATGAACCAGAAAAAGAAGAAGTAAAGAAAGATGTTGTTGAATTTATTGAACAATATCTTTAAGGAAGGGTACTATGGACAAATCTAAAATTCGTAATTTCAGCATTATTGCACATATTGATCACGGGAAGTCAACTTTGGCGGACCGGATTTTAGAAATCACAAATACGTTAGAAAAACGCGAAATGCAGGAACAAATTTTAGATTCAATGGACATTGAAAGAGAACGTGGAATCACCATCAAACTGAACTCAATTCAACTAGAATATAAAGCCAAAGATGGTGAAAATTATACATTTCATTTAATTGACACCCCAGGACATGTGGATTTTAGTTATGAAGTTTCTCGTAGTTTGGCAGCTTGTGAAGGTGCGATTCTGGTTGTTGATGCAACCCAGGGGGTTGAAGCCCAAACACTGGCCAACGTTTATTTGGCATTAGAAAATGATTTGGAAATTATCCCTGTGATTAATAAAATGGATTTACCAAGTGCTGATGTTGAAAGAGTCAAAAAAGAAATCGAAGATACAATTGGGTTGGATGCTAGTGATGCACCATTAATTAGTGCCAAAACTGGGTTGAATATTGTCGATGTTTTAGAAGCAGTTGTGGCCAAAATTCCTTACCCAATTGATGCAGATGATAATAAGCCATTAAGAGCTTTAATTTTTGACAGTTATTATGATAAATATCTTGGCGTTGTGATGTCAATTCGTGTAAAAGAGGGTACAATTAAAGTTGGAGATAAAATCCATTTAATGTCAACAAATGCTGACTATGAAGTGACAGCTGTTGGAATTAAAACTCCAAAAATTTTAAAAAAAGGTGAATTAGAAGCTGGAGAAGTTGGTTGAATTGCCGCTTCGATCAAAACAATTAAAGATATTCACGTTGGAGATACAATTACTAAAACTGATAACCCTGCGACAATTCCACTGCCAGGTTATAAAAAAATGAAACCCATGGTTTATTGCGGAATTTACCCTTTAGACACTAATAAATACCAAGACTTTAAAGAAGCATTAGAAAAAATTGAACTATCAGATTCTTCTTTAGTTTATGAACCAGAAACATCACAAGCATTAGGGTTTGGTTTTCGATGTGGTTTCTTGGGATTATTACATATGGAAGTAATTCAAGAACGTTTAGAACGTGAATATAATTTAGCTTTGATTGCAACAGCCCCATCTGTGATTTATAAAATCCATTTGACTAATGGTGAAATGATCGAAATTGATAATCCGGCAAAAATGCCGGATCCTCAAAAGATTACTAAAATTGAAGAACCATTTGTCAATGTGAAAATCATGACCCCAAAAGATTACATTGGGGATTTAATGAACCTTTGCCAAAATAAATTAGGGATTTATAAAGACTTGGAATATGTTGATGATAATCGAATGATTTTAATTTATGATATGCCGTTGGCAGAAATTATTTTTGATTTTTTCAATAAATTAAAATCAATTTCCAAGGGTTATGCATCATTTGAATATGAATTAATTGGTTATAAAGAATCAAAACTTGTCAAAATGGACATCCTATTAAATGGTGATATGGTTGATGCCTTTTCGATGATTGTCAATTCAAAATTTGCTTATCAAAGAGGAGCTGCTTTAACTAAAAAATTAAAAGAATTGATTCCAAGACAAAATTTTGAAGTGCCAATCCAAGCAGCGATCGGAAACAAAGTGCTTGCCAGAGAAACAATTAAAGCATATCGAAAAGATGTAATTTGAAAACTTCATGCAGCTGATATTTCACGAAAGAAAAAACTGTTTGAAAAACAAAAAGAAGGTAAAAAAAGAATGAAAGAAATTGGAAACGTTGAAGTTCCCCAAGAAGCTTTCATCGCGGTGCTAAAACTGGACGAATAAGGAGGAGAATATGAGGAAAAAATTTGTTTATATAGATTTATTCAAATCTTTAATTGAAGAAGAAATTTTACTATTAAAATATAATCCCGATGTTAACGAAGACCCGAAAGTCAAACAAATGATCCATTTTTGAGACTCAACTCATGATATTATCGCTTTTAATGCTTGAGTCAAAGAAGAGATTTCCAAACTCGAACTCGAAACTTTTGTCCCAAATGATCTTGACGAAACAAGAGAACAAGATGAATTTTTATGAGAAATGTTATTGCTCAAACAAAATACCTTAATGGATGTCATTTTAACTTTCAATTATGAATATGAATTAGTCAAAAAGGTTAAAACCTTTGCAACATGACCAGAATATGAACGAATTAGATTAGCTTATTTACACCAAATCCGAAATTTTTACGATCAATTCCGTGAAGAATTGAAAGAATTTAATGCGCCATTTTTCATTCATCAAGGTATGAAAACTGTTAAAGAACATATTGATAAAATTCCTGAAACAGTGATACGCATTGATGAAACTCTTTTTGCATCCAAAGATTTACATGAATATTTATCAGACCTATTAGATTCTTTAGAAAATTTAGAATTATCCTTAAATGATCAAGAATTAGAAGCTGCCAATACCATTGTGAATTGAATGCTTTATGTTGCCGGAATTTTGTATAATGTTTTATTGATGTCTGAAAAATTTGCAATTGTTGAAGACAAAAAAAGAGGAATTGAATTAACAGAACAATTTTATGAAATTGTTGAAGAAAGAGAAGTACGTTTAGAAATGTTAAAAATGATCTCTGATCAACCTAAAAATTAGATATCTAAGAAAGGTGGTTACAATTGGAAACATCAAACATAATAGCGATATTGTCTTTATCGCTTTCAATATTGATCGCTTTATTTGAAATAATAAAGTATTTTATTGATAAAAAGGAAAAGGACAAAATTATTCAAAAACAAAATGAAATTGAAGAAAATTATTTAAACCTGGAAAAAGAACAATTAAAAATTTTAAAATTAGATCAAAAAAACACAAAAACAATGTCTAAAATTATCGATAAAAAAATAGGCAATTCATTCGAAAAAATGGTGACGATATTATCTGAAAGAAATGAATCTCATCAGCGATTTCAAGAACAAATTCTTCAAAAAGTTGAAGAAATGTGAACACATTCTCAATTTCATGAAGATTATAAAAAATTTAAAACCACATCTTCAATAATTAAAGAAACATTAAAGCGAAGTAAAATGAAACCAAAATAATTTTGTATACTATAGTTGTAATAGATATAACAAAAATATGTTAGAAAGGTGATGAAAATGGCACAAAAAAAAATTAATGAATTTGATTTATTTTTAATTAATAATTTTGCTAATAATGAAAGCGAATGGAATAAATTTACTCCATTGTTTGCTTCCAATTTTTTAGAAGATTTTTTTAAAAATTTAAATTATATGCAAGCACAACTAGATGTTTTTAAAAATAGGAAAAAAAAGGAAATTTCTTTAACAGAAAAAAGGAAATTAACTAGAATTCTAGCCATCGCAGATTTGAGTGATTGTATTCATGTTTATAATGAAGACAAACAATATTGAATTGATATAGTTTCTATTGACAAGAAATTCAAAAAAGCATCAAAAGAAACATCTGTTTTAATTTCAAAAACAGTGGCAGAAATGGAAAAAGAATCATTGAAAAATTTTGATACTTCTTTTGAAAAATTAGAAAAAAGCTTCAAAACACTTATCACATTTGTCAAAGAAATCGATTTCAGAAAAGAAGTTTATATTAAATTACTATTAGAAAAAGAAAAAGAAACAAAAATAATTTCTTCATATGAATATACAAATAATTTCTATTAAATATTTTCACTTTTTGTTCAAAATAATAATTTTGAACAGACCTAAAATAAATTTGTAAAAAAGCCATAAGGAGTAAGTATGACAAAAAGAAAATTTGATGAATTTGATACATTTTTAATTGATAATTTTGCAAATAACGAAAATGAATGAAATAAGATCACTTCATATTTTGTTGCAAATTTTTTAGAAAATTATTATCAAAATTTAAATTATATGAAAACACAACTAAATGTTGTAAAAAATAGGAAAAAACCGGAAATTTCTCAAACAGAAGAAAACAAACTTATAAGAATTCTTGCAATTTTAGAGTTAAAAAAATGTATTCATATTTATAGCGAAGATAGACAATATTTTGTTGACATCGTTTTGATTAGAAAAAAATTTAAAAAGGTTTCAAAAGAAAAATCTAATTTAATTTTAGAAACTATTGCAGAAATGGAAAAAGAATCTTCAACAAAATTTAATACTTCTTTTGGAGAATTAGAAAAAAGTTTTAAAGCACTTATCTCATTTATTAAAGAAGTAGAATTCAGAAAAGAAGCTTATATCAAGTTGCTATTGGACAAAGATAAAAAAATCACGATTGCTCCGCTATCTGAGTACACACATAATTTTTATTAAACATTTGAAAGGCTTTCTATATTTAAAAAATTTTGTTGATTAAGAGATTAATCAACAAAATTTTTTTAGATAAGCTAAAATAATTAATCGCTAATTTATTATAGGTGATTAGTGGTTTTTTTCTTGTATAATCAATAGGTTATAAAAATTATGAAAAATAAAGGAGAACAAAATGACAAGACAAAAAATAATTAATATCGCAGTTATTGCTCACGTTGATGCTGGTAAATCAACTTTAGTTGATGCTTTTCTAAAACAAAGTGGAGTATTTAGAGAGAACCAAGAAATGGTTGAGCAAGTAATGGATTCAAATGATCAAGAAAGAGAACGTGGAATCACAATTTATTCAAAGAATTTATCAATTCAATATAATGACATCAAAATTAATATTGTTGATACTCCAGGCCATGCTGATTTTTCAAGTGAAGTTGAACGTATTATGAAAACTGTTGATACAGTTATTTTACTTGTCGATTCAAGTGAAGGGCCAATGCCACAAACAAGATTTGTGTTACATAAAGCTTTGGAATTAGGATTACGACCAATTTTATTTATCAATAAAATTGATAAAAAAGATCAACGTGCTTTAGAAGTGGTTGATGAAGTTTTAGAACTATTTATTGAATTGGGTGCCAATGATGAACAATTGGAATTTCCAACTTTATTTGGAGTTGCCAAAAATGGAATTGCCCAATTTAATATGGACACACCAAGTGAAAACTTGAACCCATTGTTTGAAACAATCGTCACTCAAGTTGGAACTTATCCAATTAAATTAGCTGAACAACCATTATTAATGCAAGTTTCAACTTTAGCTTATGATTCATTTATTGGAAGATTAGGAATCGGAAGAATTTATGAAGGAGTGGTCAAAGAAGGCCAAACTGTCGCCATTTCAAGAAGTAATGGAACAGTTAAAAATGCTCGTATTTCTAAATTAATGGTTTATCAAGGTTTGAAAAGAGTTGCAGTTAGTGAAGCTTATGCTGGAGATATTATTACTTTTGCCGGAATTGAAGATATCGTGATTGGTGATACTATTTCTGATCCAAATAACATTCGAGCAATGGACACCATCCACATCGAAGAACCAACTATGTCAATGAATTTCTTAGTTAACACTTCACCATTTGCTGGTAAAGTTGGTAAATTTGTCACATCAAGAAACATCAAAGAAAGATTAGAACGTGAATTAGAAGTTAACGTCGGATTAAAAGTTGAACCATTAGAAAATTCAAGTGTTGAAGGGTTTAAAGTTTTAGGACGTGGAGAACTTCACTTATCAGTTTTAATTGAAACCATGCGTCGTGAAGGTTTTGAATTAGGAATTTCAAAACCTGAAGTTGTAATGCACAATGATGCTCAAGGTAATTTACTTGAGCCCATGGAAAAATTAATTGTTAACGTCCCAGTGGAATATTCTGGAACTGTGATTAATAAACTAAACCAAAGAAAAGGTTTAATGCTTGATATGGACAGTGATGGGGTGAGAGATAAAGTAACTTACAACATCCCTTTACGTTCATTATTAGGGTTTAGATCAGAATTTACCAATGATACGCATGGTGAAGGAATTATGGTGCGTAGTGCCAACGGTTTTGAACCTTATAAAGGTGAAATTGAATCACGTCTAAACGGGGTGATGGTGTCAATGGCCAATGGAAAAACTTTAGCTTATGCTTTAGGAAATCTTGAAGAGCGTGGAATTTTATTTGTCGCTCCTCAAACTGAAGTTTATGAAGGGATGATTGTTGGTCAACATTCACGCGACAACGATTTAGATGTTAACCCAACAACTGGAAAAAAATTAACCAACACTCGTTCAAGTGGAACTGATGATTCAGTAAAATTAACCCCATTCAAAAAAATGACTTTAGAACAAGCTTTAGAATACATCCAATGAGATGAATTAGTTGAGGTCACTCCAATTGATATTCGTTTACGTAAAAAATGATTAACACAAAACGAACGTAAACAACACCGTAGCGATAAAAAATAATTTTAAAAAATTTGCATCAAAATTCCATTTTACACACAAAAAGCGTGTAAAATGGAATTTTTTTAGTTTATTTTGGTGTTTTTGGAATTATAAAGTAAAATATAAAAAAGGATTAGTAAATTATGGGATCAATTAAAGAAGTATTAGATATTATTGCTCGTGATTCGATTGACAAAACAACACAGCATATTGCTCAAGAAATTATTAAAGAATATTATAATGGTAACTTTATGAGCCAACAAGAATTAAGTAAAAAGGCGTATACAAGTATGTCAACCATTACTAAATTTGCTCAAAAAATTGGTTTTACAGGTTATCGAGAATTATTGTTTTCTTTAAAATATGAAAATGAACAATACGCTGGACAAATTATAGGTTACAAAGATAGCGATGAAGATTTAGAAACTCACATTCTGAATCAAACTAAATTTTATCGTAATATTCTCTTACAAAACGCCCCGTTTATCGATGCATTTGCTAAACATTTAGCAAAAACTAAAAAATTGGTGATTTTTAGTTCTTATCAAACTCACCGAAATGCTGATCTATTAGTGCAATTGTTAAGTCCTTTAGACATTGAAATTCGTTATTCAAATATTCGTGCCAATGATGTTCTAATTGGTAAAAAAGATTTTGAAAATTGAACAATTTTAACTTTGATTTCTGGTCAAGATAATGCTTTTATGGTCGAAATTTTGAAGCTAGGGATTCCAAATGCAATTAAAAAGAATAATTTATTTTTAGTTTCTTCTAAATCACAAATGGAAAAAGTCCCTTTATTTAAAGAATATATGATTACCCCATCAACTAAAATGACTGGAACATATTATTCTCGCAGTATTTTACTCGATATGATTGCGACCTTGATTTTGCGAGAATACAAAGCACTTTCTAAATAAGGTAGTGAATATATATATTTACGATGAAGTAATTAAAATCACCTAGTAAAACACTTTAAAAATCAATTATTTTTTTTATTCTAAAAAAAATTTTATAAAAAACACTTTCTAATATTGAAAGATTTTTTTTGTTTTCCTAAAAAAAAAAAAAAAAACAATCGAGTACTAAAATAATCGTGAGAGAAAATTTCGAAATTTTTGCAACTTATTGCAATTGAACAAAAACAAAATATATTTAACAAAATAAAATTAAGCGATGCTTAGATTTTAAAAAGGAGAAGTAAATATGAAAAAAACCATTGATGAAAAATTTCTTTGAGGAGGTAGTTCTGCCGCCTTCCAAATTGAAGGTGGATGAGATGCAGACGGTAGAGAACCATCTGTTCTAGATACAAAAATTGATATTCCAAAAAATATAACAGATTTTAAAGTGGCCTCTGATCATTATCACCATTGAAAAGAAGATATAAAATGAATGAGTGAAGCTGGCTTTAAGAGTTATCGTTTTTCAATTTCATGATCAAGAGTTTGGAGTTTTAAAAATAATGCACCAAATAAACCAGGGATTAAATTTTATAATGACGTAATTGATGAATTAATTAAATATAAAATCGAACCAATTATTACGATGTACCATTTTGATTTACCTGATCATCTACAACAACAAGGTGGATGATTATCGAGGGCCACGATTGATGAATTTGAAAGATATGCTAAATTATTAGTTGAAACTTTTGGTAAAAAAGTTAAATATTGATTAACAATCAATGAACAAAATATGATGTCACTTGTCCCTGAGGCGCTTTATGGTAAAAAAGCTATAATGAAAGAAACTTATCAAAGTAATCACCATATGTTTTTAGCACAAGCAAAAGCTATCAAAATAGTTCACCAATTAAGCGATAGTTTAGTTGGCCCTGCTCCAAATATTAATTCAATCTATCCAAACAGTAATAAACCTGAAGACTATTTAGCAGCAATAAATTTTGCCAATATTAGAAATTGATACTATTTAGATGTACCAGTATTTGGTAGATACAATGAAATTGTGTTAGATTTATTAGCAAAAAATAATTCAATGTTTGACATCAAAGAAGGAGATATGGATATTCTATCTGACCCTTTATCAAAACCAGATTTTATCGCTTTTAATTATTACACAACAGCAACTGTTAAAGCTTGAGATTTAAGTGAAGATGATAGTTCAAATTCATCAGTTAAAAGTGATCAACAATCTCTATTTGGAATTAAGAATTGGTTCCAAAGAATTGATAATTCCAACTTACCTAAAACTCAATTTCAATGAGAAATCGACCCTTTAGGATTTAAAACTACTATGCTAGAATTGACAACTAAATACCATTTACCATTGTTATTAACAGAAAATGGTATTGCAGCCCTTGAACAATTAGATGAAAATAATGAAATTAATGATCAATATCGAATTGATTTTTATACAGCACATTTGAAACAAATGTTTGAAGCTATGGAAATGGGAGTTGATTTAATTGGTTTCAATCCATGGAGCGCAATTGATCTTGTTTCTAGTCATCAAGGAATGCTAAAACGTTATGGATTTATTTTTGTTAATCGAACTGATGATAATTTAAAGGACATGAAACGTTATCCTAAAAAGTCTTTTTATTGATATAAAGAAGTCATTAAGACAAACGGGAAAAACATAAAATAAATAATAAACATTGTAAAATACTTCAAATTTAAAAGTATTTTAGAAAGGATGATAAAAAAATGGAAAAAATTGTCATTTACTCTCCAGTTGATGGAGAGATTAAACAAATAGAAAAAATTTCTGATCCAATTTTTGCTGAAAAAATGCTCGGTGATGGTTTCTATATTGAACCTAAAAACAATAAAATTTTTAGCCCTTTTGAAAATGGTGAAATTATTAACATTTTTGAAACTAAACATGCAATTCATATAAAAGCTGATCAAGGCCCGATAATTTTAATGCATTTTGGGTTGGAAACTGTAAATCTAGCAGGACAACCATTTAACATGAAAGTTAAAAACGGGCAAAAAATTAATTTAAAAAATGAATTAGTTGAAGTCAATTGAAGCGAAATTAAAAAGAAAAAATTACCCACTTCAACACCAATGGTCATCGATCCTAATGACAACCCAGGTTGAACAATTGGAGATATCAAATATGGATTAGTAAAACAAGGTGAACCAATTGCAACGCTATCTTATACCCAACCAAAAGTTGATAAGGAAGCTTATAAAGCCAAACCTATCAATCTAAAAGAAGCGTTGAAAAATGGAATCAGGTTTACTAATCGATATGAAGAATTAGCTAGAAATATTTATGATCTTGTTGGTGGGAAAACTAATTATAATAGATATTATAATTGTGCAACTCGTTTACGATTCACTATCAAAGATGAGAAACTAGTAGACGTCAATAAAATAAAAAAAATAGATGTTGTAAAAGGTATTAGTTGAAATAAGGGTGAGTTCCAAGTCATAATTGGTGGCGAAGTTGAAAAAGTTAAAGATGGTTTAGACAACTATCTAATGCGTTTACAACAAGAACCAGACTTTGTTTTAAAAAACCAAAAGGGTTATAAAGAAAAACAAAGTTTTGGAAAATCAATTTTAAATTTAGTTAGAGGTATTGTATTGCCATCAATCCCGATCATGATTGGGGTTGGTATACTAAATGCTATGTCAGCCGTTTTACAACAAACTGGAGCAATTCAAAATGTTTCTCCAAGTGCTAATTTTGGTTCTTACACCTTAGCCACCCAACTTGTATATCTAATTGCGGGTGGAGCTACATTATTTATGGGAATATTTTTTACATATAATGGTGTGAAATATTTTGGTGGTAATCCTTTACTTGGACTTACTATGGGGTTAATTTTAACAGCCCCAGTTATATTTAAAGGAAATCTATCTTATAATCAATTAACTGGTGGTATGACAGCGACTCCTTGAAGTTTACCTATATTAACTTCGAAGATTGATGGTCTTGATTTTGTATGAATGAAAATAGGACCATCACCAGGTTCGCTTCTTACTTGTTCCATTATTGCTTACATAACTGTTAAAGCAGAAAAATATGCGAAAAGAACATTTCCTGATTGAAGTTTAACTTTAACAGTTTCTACATTTACTATTTTTGTAGCTTCAATATTGGCATTCTTTCTAGTTGGTCCACTTATTTCCGTTGTCGAAGGTATCATAGCATATTTATTTTCTTGAGTTAATAAGATTCCTTATGGACTTTCAGTTGCCGTCTTTGCCTTTTTTTGAGAAATCTTAGTAATTTGGGGGGCGCATTTCGCATTAATATCTGTTATTAATCAGCCAATGTTAAATGACCCCGATCCTTATATTCAAGGATTAAAAACAATCGATATAATGGTTGGTATTGCGGTAGCGGTTTTTGGTCAAGTTGCAGCCGCTATGGGATTTTTATTCACTACTAGAAATGCGTCAATTAGACAAATATTAGCTTCTGGTATTCCTATCGGATTATTTGGAATTCCAGAACCAGAAATTTTTGGAATTAATTTACCGAGAGTTAAACCACTTTTCTTTGGTTGTACAGGGGCCGCCATCGCTGGATGAGTTGCTGCTATAATGGGGGCTAAATTTTATCCTGGAATTAAAACAGGAATGGGAGGGGTGTTGTCACTCTTAAATGCAAATGGTCCGAATGGAGACACCAAATCCTTAATAGCAACCTCGGTTGGATTTATCCTTTCTTTTGCTATTCCAATATTATTAACTGCTTTCTTTTGTAAAGAAAGACCTAGTGAAAAAACAGGTCTTTATCAAGCAACTAAATCATTAAATCGTTTCTTAGACAATAAAAATGTGGCTATGGATGCTAAATTACAACAAGAAGTTGATGATTTAAAAACTTTCTACAACAATAAAGAAGTAACAAAAAAAATCAAACTTTTTGAAAATCACATGGCCAAAATTCAATCTTTAGAAAATAAAATTAATATTTTAGAAACTAAAAATTTAGAGCGTAAAGAAGCTTTAGCAAAACGTTTTTCTAGAGTTCAAGAAAAATTAGAAGAACAAAAAAATGTTGATCAAATTATGAAAAAATTAGATCAAATTATAAATAAAATTAACACACCAAAATATGATGCTAAAATTGCCGAGTTAGAAAAAATGTTACAACAAGCACGTGATAATAATGCCCCAATTGAGGCAGAAGTTGAAAGATTAACTCAAGACAACATTTTAAAAGTTAAAAAAATTGGTGATAAAGTACACAAATTAACAAATTCTGAACTAACAGAAAAAATTTCTAATAAATACTATAATGCGATTAATTCGGTTTATATTAATTATGGATTTACTTCTAAAAAAGATGTGAAATTTTCAAAATTAGAAAAACAAGAACTAAAAGCAACAAATACTAAATAACAATTATATTAAAGATAGGGGGAAATAATATGAAATTTATTAAAAAAGATTTTTTATGGGGTGGAGCAACCGCTGCCGTGCAATTTGAAGGAGAGTATGACAAAGACGGGAAATCATGTAGCATACTTGAAATGATGCCGTATATGAAATTGGAACAACGAGAAGTCATGTCTTTAAATCATTCTACCTTATCAAAAAAGAATCTTGAAAAATCATTTGAAAATAAAGAAGGTTTACATTATCCAAAACGTATTGGATCAAATCACTATAACAGATATAAAGAAGATATTGATTTATTAGCAGAAGCTAAAATGGATATCTATCGTATGTCAATTTCGTGGGGAAGAATTTATCCAAACGGAGATGAAGCTAAACCGAATGAAAAAGGACTAGAATTCTATCGTAATGTTTTAACTTATTGTAAACAAAAAGGTTTAAAAGTAATGGCCACTTTAAGTCACTACGATACACCTTATACAATTGCTCAAAAACACGGTGGTTGAATGAACAAAGAAGTCATCGATATGTTTATGAAATATGCTAAAACGATGTTTACTGAATTTGGAGACTTGGTTGATTATTGATTACCATTTAATGAAATTAATATGGCTATAATTTTCCCAATGATATCAGCAACATTCCCAGAAGATTATCCTAATGTTAGTTTTGATCAATTAAGATTTCAAACCCTACACAATCAATTAGTTGCGCAAGCAAAAGTTGTCCAATTAGGACATGAAATGTTAAAGAAAAAAAACATGGGATGTATGATTGCAAACATGACTACTTATCCAATTGATTGTAATCCAGTTAACGTTATCGAATGACAAAAATTTGACCAACAAGCTCGTTATTTCTTATTTGATATGGTGGCAAAAGGTGAATATCCAACTTACATGATTAAAATGTTTGAAAAGTTAAAGGTTAAACTTCATACTACCGAAGAAGAAATGAATATTTTAAAAAATAATACAGTTGACTTCTTAACTTTTAGTTATTACATGACAGGGGTTGTAGGGGAAACAACAGCAAACAAAGTTGGTGGAAATTTACTATCAATGGGTAAAAATCCTTTCCTAAAAGCCAACGAATGAGGATGACAAATCGATCCTCAAGGTTTGAGATACACATTAAATGATTTATGAGATCGATACCACTTACCTTTATTTATTTCTGAAAATGGAATTGGTTGAGATGAAAAATTAAACGATCAAAAAACAGTTGAAGATGATTACCGAATTGATTATATGAAAGAACACTTTATTGCCATTAATGATGCAGTCGAAGATGGAGTTAACGTCTTTGGTTATACAATGTGAGGAGTTATAGACTTAGTCTCAAATAGTAGTAATGAAATGTCAAAAAGATATGGAATAATCTACGTTGACTATGATGATTATCACAACGGAACCGGAGATCGTTTCAAGAAAAAATCATTCTATTGATTCAAAAAATTTAAAGAAACATTAGAACTATAAGCCTGATTATCTTATATTATAAAAAATACTTTCTGTGGTAGAAAGTATTTTTTTATTTTTATCTAGCTCAACAAAAAAAAAAAAAAAATGTATCGAGAATAGAATATTTTCAGGAGGATAATCAAAAAAATGGAAAAAATTATCATTTACTCTCCAGTTGATGGAGAGATTAAACCGATAGAAAAAATATCTGATCCAGTTTTTGCTGAAAAAATGCTCGGTGATGGTTTTTATATTGAACCTAAAAATAAAAAAATGTTCAGCCCATTTGTTAAGGGTGAAATTGTCAATATTTTTGACACCAAACATGCAATTCATATAAAAGCTGATCAAGGCCCCACAATTTTAATGCATTTAGGATTAGACACAATTAATTTAGCAGGCCAGCCTTTTGATGTGAAGGTTAACACGGGTCAAGAAGTTAATTTAAAAACTGAATTAGTTGATGTTGATTGAACTGCAATTAAAAAACATAAATTAGCAACTTCTACTCCGATAGTTATTGACCCTAATGACAATCCGGGTTGAACAATTGAAAATGTCAAATATGGATTAGTAAAACAAGGCGAACCAATTGCAACTCTATCCTATACGCAACCAATTATCAAAAAAGAAGTTTATAAAGCCAAACCTATCAATCTTAAAGAAGCATTGAAAAATGGAATCAGGTTTAGTAATCGATATGAAGAACTAGCGAGAAATATTTATGATCTCGTTGGTGGAAAAACTAATTATACTAGATATTATAATTGTGCAACTCGTTTAAGATTCAATATTAAAGATGAAAAACTAGTAAACGTAAATAAAATAAAAAAAATAGATGTTGTAAAAGGCACTAGTTGAAACAAAGGTGAATTCCAAGTCATAATTGGTGGTGAAGTTGAAAAAGTTAAAGATGGTTTAGACAACTATCTAATGCATTTACAAGAAGAGCCAGGTTTTGTTTTAAAAAACCAAAAAGGTCATAAAGAAAAGCAAAATTTTGGTAAGTCGATTATAAATTTAGTTAGAGGTATTGTATTGCCATCAATTCCTATAACGATTGGGGTTGGTATATTAAATGCTCTTGCGGCTGTTTTGCAACAAGCTGGAGCAATTCAAAATGTTTCTCCAAGTGCTCATTTTGGTTCATACACTTTGGCAACACAACTTGTATATCTAATTGCGGGTGGTGCCACACTATTTATGGGAATATTTTTTACGTATAATGGTGTGAAATATTTTGGTGGTAATCCTTTACTTGGGCTTACTATGGGACTAATTTTCACAGCCCCAGTTATATTTAAAGGCAATTTATCTTATGATCCATTAACTGGTGGTATGTCAGCAACTCCTTGAAGTTTACCTATATTAACTTCGAAGATTGATGGCCTTGATTTTGTATGAATGAAAATAGGACCATCACCAGGTTCGCTTCTTACATCTTCTGTCATCGCTTATATAACTGTTCGAGCAGAAAAATTTGCTAAAAGAACATTTCCAGATTGAAGTTTAACTTTGTCAGTTTCTACATTTACTATTTTTATAGCATCAGTTACCGCATTCTTTGTAGTTGGTCCAATTATGTCAGTTGTTGAAGGTATAATAGCATATATATTTTCTTGGGTTAATAAGATTCCTTTCGGACTTTCGGTTGCTGTGTTTGCCTTTTTTTGAGAGATTCTAGTTATTTGAGGGGCACAATTCGCATTGTGAGCTGTTCTTACTCAACCAATGTTAAATGATCCTGATCCTTATATTCAAGGATTAAAAACAATTGATATAATTGTTGGTGGTACAACAGCGGTTTTTGGTCAAGTTGCAGCAGCTATGGGGTTTCTATTCACTACTAAAAATGCAACAATTAGACAAATACTTTATGCAGGTATTCCTATCGGGTTATTTGGAATTCCAGAACCAGAAATTTTTGGAATTAATTTACCAAGAGTTAAACCGTTTTTCTTTGGTTGTGCAGGTGCTGCCATCGCCGGATGGGTTGCTGCTTTAATGGGGGCAAAATTTTATGCCGGTGTTAATACTGGAATGGGAGGAGTTTTGTCACTATTAGCCGCTAATGGTCCGAACGGAGACACTAAATCCTTAATAGCGACCTTGGTTGGATTTATTCTATCATTCGCTATTCCAATATTATTAACTGTCTTCTTTTGTAAAGAAAGACCTAGTGAAAAAGTTGGTGTTTATCAAGCAACTAAATCCTTAAATCGTTTCTTAATAAATAAAAATGTTACTATGGATGCTAACTTACAACAAGAAGTTGATGATTTAAAAACTTTCTACAACAATAAAGAAGTAACAAAAAAAATTAAACTTTTTGAAAATCACATGGCTAAAATCCAAACTTTAGAAAATAAAATTAATATTTTAGAAACTAAAAATTTAGAGCGTAAAGAAACTTTAGCAAAACGTTTTGCTAAAGTTCAAGCAAAATTAGAAGAACAAAAAAACGTTGATCAAATTATGAAAAAATTAGATCAAATTGTAAATAAAATTAACACACCAAAATATGATGCTAAAATTGCCGAGTTAGAAAAAATGTTACAACAAGCACGTGATAATAATGCCCCAATTGAGGCAGAAGTTGAAAGATTAACTCAAGACAACATTTTAAAAGTTAAAAAAATTGGTGATAAAGTACACAAATTAACAAATTCTGAACTAACAGAAAAAATTTCTAATAAATACTATAATGCGATTAATTCGGTTTATATTAATTATGGATTTACTTCTAAAAAAGATGTGAAATTTTCAAAATTAGAAAAACAAGAACTAAAAGCAACAAATACTAAATAACAATTATATTAAAGATAGGGGGAAATAATATGAAATTTATTAAAAAAGATTTTTTATGGGGTGGAGCAACCGCTGCCGTGCAATTTGAAGGAGAGTATGACAAAGACGGGAAATCATGTAGCGTACTTGAAATGATGCCGTATATGAAATTAGAAAAACGAGATGTCATGGCTTTAGGTCATTCTACCTTATCAAAAAAGAATCTTGAAAGATCATTTGAAAATAAAGAAGGTTTGCATTATCCAAAACGTATTGGATCAAATCACTACAACAGATATAAAGAAGATATCGATTTATTAGCAGAAGCTAAAATAGACATCTATCGTATGTCAATCGCATGAGGAAGAATTTATCCAAATGGAGATGAAGCTAAACCCAATGAAAAAGGCTTAGAATTCTATCGCAATGTTTTAACTTATTGTAAACAAAAAGGTTTAAAAGTAATGGCCACTTTAAGTCACTATGATACACCTTATACAATTGCTCAAAAACATGGCGGTTGAATGAACAAAGAAGTCATTGATATGTTTATGAAATATGCTAAAACTATATTTACTGAATTTGGAGACTTGGTTGATTATTGATTACCATTTAATGAAATTAATATGGCTTTAATTTTTCCAATGATATCAGCAACGTTTCCAGAAGATTATCCTAATGTTAGTTTTGATCAATTGAGATTTCAAACCCTACACAATCAATTAGTTGCGCAAGCAAAAGTTGTCCAATTAGGACATGAAATGTTAAAGAAAAAAAACATGGGATGTATGATTGCAAACATGACTACTTATCCAATTGATTGTAATCCAGTTAACGTTATCGAATGACAAAAATTTGACCAACAAGCTCGTTATTTCTTATTTGATATGGTGGCAAAAGGTGAATATCCAACTTACATGATTAAAATGTTTGAAAAGTTAAAGGTTAAACTTCATACTAACGAAGAAGAAATGAATATTTTAAAAAATAATCCAGTTGACTTCTTAACTTTTAGTTATTACATGACAGGGGTTGTAGGGGAAACAACAGCAAACAAAGTTGGTGGTAATTTACTATCAATGGGTAAAAACCCTTTCCTAAAAGCCAACGAATGAGGATGACAAATTGATCCTCAAGGTTTAAGATATACATTAAATGATTTATGAGATCGATACCACTTACCTTTATTTATTTCTGAAAACGGAATTGGTTGAGATGAAAAATTAAACGACCAAAAAACAGTCGAGGATGATTACCGAATTGATTATATGAAAGAACACTTTATTGCCATTAATGATGCAATTGAAGATGGTGTTGATGTCTTTGGTTATACAATGTGAGGAGTTATAGACTTAGTCTCAAACAGTAGTAATGAAATGTCAAAAAGATATGGAATAATCTACGTTGACTATGATGATTATCACAATGGAACTGGGGATCGTTTCAAGAAAAAATCATTCTATTGATTCAAAAAATTTAAAGAAACATTAGAATTATAATTTTCGATATTTCTATATTCTATATTTTTAAAAATACTTTCCAAAATAGAAAGTATTTTTTTAATCCCACTTCTTGTTTCAAAAAAGAAAATAAAAAAATGCCTCCATAATAGAATATTTTTAGGAGGATAATCAAAAGAATGGAAAAAATTGTCATTTACTCTCCAGCTGATGGAGAGATTAAACCGATAGAAAAAATATCTGATCCAGTTTTTGCTGAAAAAATGCTTGGTGATGGTTTTTATATTGATCCTAAAAGTCGAAAATTTTTTAGCCCTTTTGCTAAGGGTGAAATTGTTAATATTTTTGATACTAAACACGCGATTCATATAAAAGCTAATCAAGGACCAACGATTCTGATGCATTTAGGATTAGAAACCGTTTCATTAGAAGGCAAACCTTTTGATATGAAGGTTAAAAATGGTCAAAAGATTGATGCCAAAACCGAAATTGTTGAAGTTAATTGAACTGAAATTAAAAAGCATAAATTATTAACTTCAACACCAATGGTTATTGACGCTAACGACAACCCTGGTTGAACAATTCAAGATATCAAGTATGGATTAGTAAAACAAGGTGAACCAATTGCAACACTGCATTATGAACAACCAAAAATAGATGAGGAAGTTGACAAACCAAAATTAATCAATTTCAAAGAAGCATTGAAAAATGGAATCAGGTTCACTAATCGGTGAGAAGAATTGGCTGGAAAAATTTATGATCAAGTTGGAGGTAAAAATAACTATAGTCGATACTATAATTGTGTTAGTCGTTTGCGTTTTGTTGTTAAAGATAAAGAATTGGTGGATATAGACACACTAAAAAAAATCGATATTGTCAAAGGAATTCATTGAAATAAAAATGAATTGCAAATTATTATTGGTGGAGAAGTCGAAAAAATTAAAGATGGTTTAGATAACTATCTATTTCATGCCCAACAAGCTCAAAATTTTGATTTAAAAAATGTTAAAGCTGAAAAACAAGGTTTGGGTAAATCAATTTTAGCTTTAATCAAAGGTATTATTATGCCGGCCATTCCGGTTATGATTGGGGTCGGATTAATAAATGCTGTTCAAGCCATTTTGCAACAAACAGGAGCAATTCAAAATGTCTCTCCAAGTGCTAATTTTGCTTCTTATACTCTAATAACTCAATTTGTATATTTAATTGCTGGTGGAGCCTTGGTATTTATGGGTATTTACTTTACATATAATGGAGTTAAATATTTTGGTGGCACCCCAATAATCGGAGTTGCTCTTGGGTTGATTTTAACAGCCCCACTTCTTTATAAAGGGAGTTTAGTTTATAACCCATTAACTAATGGTGTTAGTGCATCACCTTGGAGCTTTCCTTTAATTACTTCCAAAATGCAAGGTCTTGATTTTGTTTGGATGAAAATAGGACCATCACCTGGTTCAATCATTACAACCACAATCATTGCATATATAGCTGTTAAAGTAGAAAAATTTGCTAAAAAAAGATTTGCAAATTGAAGTTTAATGTTAACAGTTCCTACATTCACTATTTTGGCAGCTTCTATTTTGGCCTTCTTTGTAGTTGGACCAATTATTTCTGTTTTTGAATCTAGTGTCGGATATATTTTCTCATGGCTTAACAAAGTGCCTTATGGATTTGGAATTGGAATCTTTGCATTCTTATGGGAAATCATAGTTATTTCAGGGGCTCATTGAGCATTAGGGATGATATTGCATATGCCAATGATGAATGATCCCGACCCATATATTCAAGGGTTGAAAACAATCGATTTAAACATTGGTACTCCAATTGGAGTTTTGGGTCAAGTTGGTGCATCTGTTGGTTATTTGATAATCACTAAAAACGCAACTATTAAACAAATACTTTATGCAGGTATTCCTGCAGGAATTTTCGGAGTTCCAGAGCCGCATATGTTCGGGGTCAATTTACCCAAAGTTAGACCTTTCATATTTGGTTGTGTCGGAGCTGGTGCTGGAGGGTTTGTTGCTGGTATAATGGGAGCTAAATATTATGCTGGAATTCAAACCGGAATGGGAGGAGTACTTTCAATTCTGAATGCAAATGGTCCAAATGGTGATACTAAATCACTGATAGCAACATTAGTTGGATGAGCTATTTGTATTGCTGTTCCGATCATATTAGTCATGTTCTTTTGTAAAGAAAGACCTAGCGAAAAATTTGGTGTTTACAAAGCAACAAGATCTTTAGATAATTTTTTAAAAAATCAAAATGTTGTTGTTGATTCTCAATTGCAACAAGAAATTGATGAATTAAAAACTTTTTACAGTAACAAAGAAGTGACTGATAAAATTAAAGTTTTTGAAAAAAACATGGGCAAAATGCAAACATTACAAAGCAAAATTAGTACCTTAGAAGGCAAAGAATTAGAACGCAAAGAAAGTTTAGCAAAACGTTTTTCTAAAAAACAAGCAAATTTAGAAGACACAAAAAACACTGACCAGTTAATGAATAAAATGGAAAATATTGTGGATCAAATTAATGTACCAAAATATGCTTCTAAAATTAAAGAATTAGAAAAATTATTACAACAAGCACGACAAAACAATAACCCAATTGAAGCTGAAGTTGGGAAATTAACTGAAGAAAATAATTTGAAAGCAAAAAAAATTGCAGATAAATTATACAAACTAACAAATTCTAATCTGTCAGAAAAAATTTATAATCAATATTATAATGCAATCAATTCAATTTTTATTAGTTATGGATTTACATCTAAAAAAGATGTTAAATTTTCAAAATTACAAAAACAAGAATTAAGAAAAACAAATAGAAATTAATGAGCAAGAATAAGGGATAAAATATGAAATTTACTAAAAAAGACTTTTTATGAGGTGGGGCAACTGCTGCCAACCAATTTGAAGGAGAATTTAACAAAGATGGGAAATCATGAAGTGTACTTGAAATGATGCCTTATATAAAATTAGAAGAACGAGGAGGCATGCCTCTGAGTAATTCTAAATTGAGCAAAGAGTATCTTGAAAAGTCATTTGAGAATAAAGAAGGATTACATTATCCTAAGCGCATTGCATCAGATCACTATAATAGATATAAAGAAGACATTGATTTATTAGCAGAAGCTAAAATAGATGTTTATCGTATGTCAATTGCATGAGGACGAATTTATCCAAATGGAGATGAATCTAAGCCAAATGAAAAGGGACTAGAATTCTACCGTAATGTTTTAACTTATTGTAAACAAAAAGGCATCAAATTGATGGTTACTTTAAATCACTATGATACACCATATACCATTGCCCAAAAATATGGTGGTTGAATGAACAAAGAAGTCATTAATATGTTCGTAAAATATGCTAAAACTTTATTTACTGAATTTGGAGACATAGTTGATTATTGATTACCATTTAACGAAATTAATGTTTGCTCAATTTTCCCAATGATGTCAGCAACTTTCCCAGAAGATCATCCCAATGTTAGTTTTGATCAATTAAGATTTCAAACTTTACATAATCAATTAGTTGCACAAGCAAAAGTTGTGCAATTAGGTCATGAAATGTTAAAGAAAAAAATCTTTGGATGTATGATTGCAAATATGACTAATTATCCAATGGATTGTAATCCTGTAAATATCATTGAATGACAAAAAGCTGAACAAACGTATCGTTATTTCTACTTTGATATAATTGCCAAAGGTGTCTATCCAACTTACGCGATTAAAATGTTTGAAAAACTAAATGTAAAACTTGATACCAATGAAGAAGAAATGAATATTTTAAAAAATAATACTGTTGATTTCCTATCATTTAGCTATTACAGTTCAGGAATTATAGGCAAAAAAGAAGCAGATCAATCTGGTGGGAATTTAATATCAATGGGTAAAAACCCATTCTTAAAAGAAAATGAATGGGGATGACAAATTGATCCTCAAGGATTGAGATACACATTAAACGATTTGTGAGATCGATACAATTTACCCCTATTCATTTCTGAAAATGGAATTGGTTGAGATGAAAAATTAAATGACAAAAAAACAGTTGATGATGATTATCGAATTGATTACATGAAACAACACTTTATGGCAATTCATGATGCCATTGAAGATGGTGTTAATGTCTTTGGTTATACAATGTGAGGAGTAATCGATCTAGTTTCAACAAGTTCTAATGAAATGTCAAAAAGATATGGAATAATTTACGTTGATTATGATGATTTACATAACGGAACTGGAGATCGTTTCAAGAAAAAATCATTTAATTGATTCAAGAATTTTAAAGAAACTTTAGAACTATAAGTTTATTAATTAATAAAATAAAAACTGCTTAAAAACTTAATTTTAAGCAGTTTTTTGTTTGAGTTTTTTAATATGTCTTGCAAATTTATAATCATCGTTTAAATTTTTTAATATAAAATCTTTATCTAATTGAGTGAGACACAAGTAATAAAAAATAAATCAATGACTATTTTATTAAAGCATAAGACTGATGATTTCGTTTAGATCAATACACCAAATTCAACCTATTCCATTTGTCTGATTAATTTTCCATTTTCAAATCTGGGAAGAAGTTTAACTTTAGTTTTAGCAATAAAAATGTGTTTGTTAAATTTCATCATCTTTCTGCTCTAAATGATTAGAATTAAATAATTTTATAAATTAACAACAAGCAAAAAAGGTGGTAAATGCATGTATTAATTAAGCACTTAAAGCTTTTATGTTCAAAGTCATTGCTGACTGTGTTGATTTGTATCGTTGTCATATTTACCACCTTTTTGCTTGTGGTTAAAGGTTTTAATCGACATCTATGCCAAAGTTTAATGTCTCTTTTATGGTCAAAAACAATGTTAAGTTTTGATTTTTTTTCACTTTTTTGGGTCCAAAAAGATTATTTTAGTCATTTCTGAGATATTATGAGATTGACCTATGTAAATAGATTAATCATCTATTAAAATAGGTTTTAAAAAAGATCCATTTTTAAAAATAGGATTAAGTTCTCTCCTTAATCAAATATTTTTTTTGCGAAATTGAATATTTGATTAGGTCTTAACTTATAAAAAAGGAAATTAAATATATGAAAAAATTATTAAGCTTTTTAGGGACAACAATTTTTGTTGCCTCCTCAGCCTTAACTGTTGTTTCTTGTGTTCACAATAACCAAGAAGATAAAAACAGTAATTTAACACCGCTTCAAGCCGAAATGTTAGATGGGGCTAACTTTATTTCAAGATTAATTATTGGTGGGAGACATGAAAACTTAAATTACAATGTGAATGAAGTTTTATCAATGTATCTAACCCCTCAAGCAACAGCGATGCAAATGCCTGTGGCATATAAATATAATGAACAAAAAATTAATTTAGGAAGTAAAATTTCTAATTATAAAAACCTTTTAGCTCCATGAATAAAAGGTTTTGATGAAGATGGTTATGCTGGAATGTTTGCCAGTTATGTGATGGGAATGTATGATGATAACTTTTATCAAAAAATGTTTAATCCAGGGTCTGATAGCAAAGGGTATTTCGAAGATACCTTTTCTAAAGGTGGTAATGTTGGATACAACAAGAAAAAAGACAATGCAATGGGATATGCTGCTGGTTTAGGTAAAAATGCAAAACTTTCAGCTGATGAAAATAGACGTAATTTAGCATGAGGAATTCAAGACACTGGCGCTTTATCAAATTACTTATTACACAATGGTTTTGATGGAGCATACCCAACAAATACTAATGGTACAGAAGGTCCAAAATCAAGTGCAAATGAAAATAATAAAGGTACCAATGGATCAGGATATGCTTGATATAATTCGATTTTATATGCTGGAAATGCTAGTCAATCAAGAGATTATAAAGATCAGGGTGTTCAAAACAAATTGGATAAAGGATTAATTTTTTTAAAGGCTGATGATAATACTGATTTTAAATCTACGGTTCATGGTTTTAAATTTAACTCGACCGGAGCTTTAATAACTGCGACAGCAGGAAAACTAAATCTTGACGGTAAAATTTCTTTAATGGCATCATTACTTGAAAATTTTTCATCTACAAAATCTGGTGCTTTAAATTTAGCAGAATTTAGTAACTTTTTATTACCTATGATTGTTGATCCAAATTTTCCCCCTATTATTATACCTGGGCTTCCAGGATTTATTCCAGGAACAACATTTCAAACTATGCAAGGTATTACCTTTTCGCTTATCACCAAAATTTGAGAAACCTTTAAAAAACACAGAAATGAGTTTCCTGAAAACACATGGTCTAAAATTGATGCATTAGATAAAGCGCCAGAACCAGTTAATGGGGTTTCTCCAACAAAAGAACTTAATATACAATATTTATTTAATAAACAAGGAAGAGATATAAACAATCCAGGAACTAATGCTAAAGACATTGTTGACATTATAAATTTATTGGATAAAGAATCTAAACTTGATACAACAACAGAAGGCAAAAAAAATTTTTATCAAAAATATTTTGAAGATAGAAAAACAAACAATACTCCATTCGCAACAGTTTATCATAATATCATTAGTAAAATGGTTCCTGGTGATTGAAACTCTGTATTGGAGCAACCTGATGCTGGTATCAATTTATTAAATTATGCTAAAAATATTTATAAAGCTGTTAGTGAAAAACCTTATCAAGATCAATTGTTGGCTGTAATTGAAAAATTTAAAGACAAAAAATATTTTAGAGAATTAAGTTCAAATGAGCAATCTAACTTTTTGGAACTGTTAGGTTATAAAGGCGACAAATATGTTGATGATTCTGTTTTAAAAGGTTTGTATGAAGGAGTTAAAAATGAATCTGTAGTTCCTGGAAAAAAGGAATTTAAAGAATTCTTTAGTAAGTTTGGAAATAGCACTAGTCAAGGGATGGAAAAAGCTCACGAAAACGTTATATCAAACTTATATGATAATAATTTTTGGAATATGACAGAAGTAAAATTCGAATCAACTAGCAATAGTCAAAAGGGTGCAAAAATGCACTATACTTTAAACTACACAGGAAAAGGGGACACTACATCAACTGCGAATCAACAATTTAAAAAAGTTAATGTAGATCAAAATTTCAATCCATACCAAACAATTATTGAACATCAAAAAGATGTTATCAGCGAAACTAATACAGCTCTAATAGATAAATTAGATTTAACTAAAAAATCAGGAAAAGTTCTAGGTGTTGAACAAAACGTTATTGCCGCTAAAGATTTACAGAATTATGATGGATTGGGTAATTACCAAGATTATAAAGATGTTAATCACACATATAAAATTTCCTGAGAAAATATCTCAGACAATCCAAATAACCCATATTGAGTAATAACAACAATCAAAAGTTTTGATCAAAATGGAAAGGAATTCTTTAACATTTATTAGGAGAACAATATAGAAAATGCTTTTATTTAAAAATGGTCTAAAACGACTCTTAAAAGATTATTTGCAATTTTTCATATATTTAATTTTGATTACAATTACAGTTGTTTTAACATCGACGCTCGGAATTGTTTCGGTCAATTTAAAAAATATCAATAATCAAATTAACAGAAATTATGAAAAGCATGATTACTCTTTTAGATACACTTCAAGTGGATATCCAAGTAATGATACGCAAACATTTACGCCATGGTTTTCATTTAACACAGAATTAGTAGGAAACGAAAAGTTAGGGTTTTTTCCAACCCTAACTTTTGGTGACGAAAAAGATTCAGCATTGCTTAAATATAAGTTTGTAACTGGTCCAGTAAATTCATATAAATCTTCAATTTTTGAATATGGTGATAAAAAATATTTTAATTTCCATTTTGGAGACACAGAATCTGATACAACTAAAGATAAACCATTCGCTCCCAAAGATGATGGTCGAGTTTTAAAATTCTCAGAAGCCAAAAAAATCGATGTTGTCAAAAGTGGAAAATTTGGAGATTTTTATAAATTTAACTTTGGTTCAAAATATTTCAAAAATTCTTTAATCGGACAATTGTATGCTAAAAACAATGGTTTTGAAGGTAGTTTAAATCCACAACAAACAAAATCAGCTTTGGATATTTTTGATTATATGTTTGCTTTAAATAACTCTTCACTAACTTACTCAATTAAACAAGAATTGGTCAAAGTTTATGAAAAAAATATAGGCAACAATCCTAGTCAAGCAGTTGAAGATTATATTAATAATCCAAAAAATGATAAAGAAACAGTTGGGCGAATTGGACAAATTATCAAAGCAACAGATTCCGATGGAAAAGATATAGAAAAATATGAGTTTGTTGAAGATGTTAATCTTTATAAAGAAATTTTTGATCCAATTTCTGATGCTAGTGAGTATAATTTATATAAAAATTATGCAAGTTTTAACATTAAAAAACATGATGCTACAACTATTTTAAAAACAGGTTTATATGTGAATGGATACCATATAAATGATAATCCATTAACTCAAAGAAAATGATTTGAAAGTTATTTTAATTTATTGAGTGATCTAAGTAATTTTAAAATTAGAACAACAAATGAAGCTGTTATGTGAGATGCGAATGGACATAAATTCAGGTATATTTCTTCATTCTACAATCACAAACTAGAAGATTCTGACAAATTTAATGTCACTTTCTATAATGAAGATCTTTATTCATTTTTCAAAAAAAATGATAGTCCCGATCTTTTTACAGAAAATAGTTTTATGGTTTCAAATGGATATGCTGAATTCAACAAGTTAAAACTTGGTCAAGTATATAATATTTTTCCAGGATCAATGGGATCTAATGCTCAATATCGTTTAGATGCAACCGGAGCTGATAGCTTAAACATTTATCCGATTATTTATGAAGACGATATTTTAACTAATCAAGAAAATGAAGCCATTTATTATATTAGTAGTAGCACATTTTCTAAAATGTTTAATGGTGGAGTTGATCCTGGTAAATTTCAAGATGTAAGTCGAGCATATTTAATTCATAATTCTGGTAGTCCTCATGATTTAATCAATGATAAAAAGGTTTTCTCAACATATTTAGCAGATAATGTCATGAAATTAAAAGAAGTTGCAACTGCCTTAAATAATCATCAATTAAATGATGAATTAACAACAACTAAAATTCAAGAATATGCCAAAACACCACTATTGAATTTTAGAAGTACACTATTTCCATCAACACTTCAAAAATTTGTGTTAATTTCAATCATTTTTACTGTCATCTTTATTGCTGCATTATGTTTTGTGATTTATACAATCTTTAAAAAAGTTATTAATACAGAACGAGGTCAAATCGGGAATCTAAAAGCTTTAGGAGTTTCTAATTTTAAAATTTTAGTTAATTATATTTCCTATATGTTAATTCCAGTCATTTTTGTCACCTTAATTGGTTGGGGAATTAGTTTAGCACTTCAACCAATCTTTATGACGACATTTGAACGATATTTTAATATCCCAAGCGTCTTTAATATTGATTGAAAAGTGTTATTAATCGAATTATTTGCTTTAGCTGTGATTGTCATTGGAATGGTTTTCATGACTACTTATTTTGTGATTAAACAATCACCAATTATCTTGCTATCCCCAGCTAAAAGCATGCGGCCAAATCTCTTTTTAAAGAAAGTCTTTTCTAAAATTCCGGTTGTTAGATTTAATTCAAAATTAAAATTAGTAATTTTAGCCAGTTCTTGAAAAGATTTATTAGTCTTTTTCTCAGTCTTATTTATTGCCAGTTTAGTAATCTTTTTTGCCGCTTCGATTCCATCGATTTTGAATTCCATGACCAATGAATTTTATCGAAATATTCACTATAATAATAACTATTCTTACATCAATACACTCTCAAATAATCCTTTAACAAGATACTCATTTTATGCTCATGAAAATGATCCTAAAAATAGTAATCTCGAAGCTTCAATTTTTAATGTTTATATTCCTAAAAAAGAAAAAGCAAACGAATATGTTGGTTTTGTAGATCAAAAGGATTTAGAGTATTGAAAAAAAGATAATGGAGAAGAATATCGAAATGTTTTTGAATCAATTCTTTTCAAAAACTTCTTAACCTTTAAAGGTGGGTTAATCTCTGTTGGTGTGATGGATCAAGTTTTAGATTATGCAAGCAAAATCAATGAAGAAAGTCGTAGTATTGTAGAAAAAAAATTCAACCAATTAACTAGTAAAATTTTCCCAATGTTGTTAGGACAAAAACCGATTGATGATGAGAAAAAAGGTTATGAAGAAAATATTAAATATATGTCCAATAACCTACTTCCTTCAGCGACAAAAGAACTATGAGATAAAGACCCAAAAGAAATTAAAAACTTTAGTTTTAACTTTTCTTCAATTCCCGTCAATCCAAATGAAGATGAATTATTTACCAAAATTGAAGGAACAATTGATAATGCTGATGATACAAAAATCATTGGTTTTGGAGTTAATACAGAGCATCCAAATCCTAAACTGCAACTAAACAATCGATCAATCATTGCCCATAATGAAACATTGGATTATATCCCAATCACAATTAGTAAAAAATTAGCTTTACAAAATTTAAAAGTTGGTGATTCATTTAATCTAAATATGAATATACAAAAACTTGCCTTTTCAAATCAAAAAAGTGAAATTGAAGTAATTGAACCTGGGGCATGAAAATATGATTTAGGTGGTAAAGATAATGTTGTTGATTTATATGATATTGATTTAACTAAAATGACATACGATAATGATCCATCAACTTCAAATAATTTTTATTATTATGATTACTTGTCTAAGAGGTATGAACCTTATTACAACTTAAAAAATGTCTTTTTAGATTTAGATAAAAATAAATTCAATCAAGAATTATTTAAAACAGTAAATGAGCAATATCAAGAATATGCAAATAAAAAGACTTACAAACAAAAAACTAACAGAATTTACCCATTTGATATTCTTAAATATGAAGATGGGCAAGCAATTGAAATCGGTCAAGACCTATTACTTTCAGGAACTAATAATTGAATGAATATTGCTTTACAAAATAATTTATTCACTAATAAATTAGTTAAACAAGGTTCATCGAAAAAATTAAAAGTTGTCGCGATTGAAGATTTATATGATGGGGATAAAATTTATTTAGATCAAAAATATGCCAATGAATTACTTGGAATTTCAGAAGCAATTGATCAGACTCAAACGTTGGCTGATGGTCAGCATGTAAATGTTTGAAGTAATGCTAAAATGAGTAGTAACCCCATGATCTCTGACCAATTGCAAAAACTAATTTTGCAATCAATTAATGGTAATAACGCCACAGCTGGAATTGTCAAATATTTCAAAACCGGAATTGGTTTCACAGAATATGTTGATATGAATAAAATGGCGATGCAAAATTTAATTTCAGCCGCCCTTGTTTTTGCCACAATTATTATTCCAATCTTTATTGTGACTGGGGTGATTACCATTTATTTAATTACTGATATTTTTATCAGAAGATATAAGAACTTTATGAATTATATGCGTATTCAAGGTTATACAATGCGCGAATTTCACTCATTAATGCTCTGAATTTTTACCCCAGTGGCTGTTCTGGCAACGAGTTTAGGAATGCTGACAATGTGATTGTTTATTAAATATACAATTCCAATGGCTTTGGTGAAAATTAAAATTGCCTTGCCACTAATTGTGAATCCGTGGTTATTTGTCGGTGTTGCTCTTGTTTGTCTGTTAATCTTTATTGTTGCTTACATTGTGATTATGCAAGGTGTGAAAAAAATAAAATTAAATACACTTCTGGGCAATTCATAAACTTTAATGATTTTTAGGTCTAAGAAAAGGATAACTGATATACAAAAAACAATTTAGAGTTATAATAGTTTAGTAATTATTTTATGAGAGGATAAAGAAAATATGTCAAAAATAACAAGTATTAAAGCCCGTGAAGTTTTAGATTCACGTGGATTCCCAACTGTTCAAGTTGAAGTGACAACTGAATTTGGTGGATTTGGATCAGCAATGGTTCCATCTGGGGCCTCAACTGGTTCAAGAGAAGCTTTAGAATTAAGAGATGGAGATAAAAAAAGATTTAATGGTAAAGGTGTTTTAAAAGCTGTTGCTAATGTCAATGATAAAATTGCTCCCAAAATTATTGGAATGGAAGTGACAGATCAAATTAAAGTTGATATGACGATGATTGCTCTTGATGGTGATGATTTTAAGAAAAACTTAGGAGCAAATGCCATTTTAGGAGTTTCACTTGCGACAGCTAAAGCTGCTGCAAGTGAATTGGAAATGCCATTGTATCGTTATATTGGAGGAGTAAATGCTCGTCGTTTACCAGTTCCAATGTTAAACGTGATTAACGGTGGAGAACATGCTGATTCTGCTTTAGATTTCCAAGAATTTATGATTATGCCAGTTGGAGCGTCTAACTTTAGAGAAGCATTAAGATGAGCAAGTGAAACTTTCCAAGCTCTAAAATCACTTTTACATGCAAAAGGGGATGTAACTGCAGTTGGAGACGAAGGTGGATTTGCCCCAAACTTTAACTGAGCTTACAAAGACCAAAAAATGGAAACTTTCCAACAACATTCACCAGCTGAAGTTGCTTTAGATTTATTAGTTGAAGCGATTGCAAAAGCTGGATATAAAACTGGAAAAGACGGAATCATGATTGCCATGGATACTGCTAGTTCAGAATTATACTTAGAAGATAAAAAATACCACTTCAAAAAAATTGAAGCTTTAACTGGTAAAACATGAGCCTTAACAACTGATGAAATGAATGCTTATTTAAACAAATTAGTTGATAAATACCCAATTGTTTCAATTGAAGACGGTCTTGCTGAATCTGATTGAGATGGATTTGCTAAACAAGTTAAGTTAATGGGAGATAAAATCCAAATTGTCGGAGATGATCTATATGTGACTAACCCAAAAATTACAGCTGAAGGAATTGCTAAAAACACATCAAATTCAGTTTTAATTAAATTAAACCAAATTGGAACATTAACAGAAACTATTGAAACCATTCAAATGGCCCAAAAAGCTGGTTGAACTGCTGTAACTTCACACCGTTCTGGTGAAACTGAAGATACAACCATTGCTGATTTAGCAGTTGCTTTAAACACAGGACAAATCAAAACTGGTTCAATGTCACGTTCTGATAGAATCGCTAAATACAACCGTTTATTAGAAATTAATGACGAGTTAGGTGAAGCTGCAATTTATGATGGATACAAAACTTTCTATAATATGAAAGCCACAAAATAAGCCAAGCTTTGAACTAATCTTGAAGTTTATCAAAATTTAAAGATAAAAAACCGTACGATAACGGTTTTTTATTTTAAAATATTAGATATGAATAAAATATTTTTAAAACACATCCCCGTGATGGTCATCTTAACTTCTTTAATTACCATTTTTCTTGTGGGAACTTTTTTTGACAAACAATTTTCTGAATTGTTTGTCAGAGATGGTTATGAAAAAAACTTTTTTGGTGTTTTTGTCGATATTTTTGGAGTTCCAACTTTTACAATCCCTCTAATGGTTGTTGTAACAGTGTTATATAATTGATTTTTATTTAGCAAAATCAAACCAAAAACACGTGATCGAATTCAACGTTGAAAATTAATTACCTTTTGATTAATTGTTTTTATTGCTTTAACTTTAATGACTTCAATTCCCGTGATGCGAAGTTATAATCCAAATTATTATTTATTAATTTGAGTCTTTTCAACGTTAATTTATTGAACCCTTTTTGGCTATATTTTTTGATTTTTTAATAAAAAAGATCAACGTCAAAAATTTATCAATCAAGAATATAATCTACAAACACTTTTGGTGATGGCCATCTTTTGTGTTGGAGTTTATTTCACAGTTTTCATCTTAAAAATTATTTTCAACAGACCACGACCTGAAGCTACATTATTATCAAATTCTGTTCAAGAATATCAAGCATGATGAAACATTTCTTATCAAAATTTTTCTTTGAAAAATGAATCATTTCCATCTGGTCATGTTGGGATTAGTATGTCTTTGCTTTCAATTTTATTTTTATTTAAAAATAAAAATTGAAAATGATGAACATTAACGACAGTGATTAGTTTAGTAATTTTATTAATTGCTTTTGGGAGAATTATTTTCTTGAAACATTTCATCACTGATGTAACAATGTCAATGATTCTTGGGGTTTTATTTTATGCAGGTGCTGCCAGAATGTTAAAAAAGAATTGATTAAAAAAATGGGAGGTAACAAAGCATGGATAGAAAAATTTTAGGATTAGACGTCGGAAGCAAAACAATTGGTTTAGCCACAAGCAATGGTCAAATTGCTAGTCCATATAAAACCATTCGCTTTGAAGAATATAATTTTGATGAAGGTTTAGAGCAATTAAGTCAAGAAATCGAACAATATCACCCTGATGTGATTGTTGTTGGATATCCACGAAATATGGATGGGAGTATTGGATCGCGAGCTGAGATGGTTGATTACTTTATTGAAGGAATTTTAGCATATAATCCATCATTCCAAGAAAATCAAATTGTACGCATTGATGAGCGTAGAACCACAAAAATGGCCAAAAATATCATGATTGATGCCGGAATTAGTCGAGAAAAACAAAAAAAATCTAAAGACGGACTTGCAGCCCAATTGATTTTAGAGTTATACTTACAAATAAACAACAAATAAGAAGGAGCCAAATGCAACACCCATTAGTTAAAAAAATCTTACATACAAGAGAAGAAATTTCCCTTCGTTCTCAAGCGATGGCTTTAGATGTTGATGCTTATTACAAGCAGCAAAAAGTTCAAGATAACACCGTTTTAGTGGTCGGGATTTTAAAAGGATGTGTCCCTTTTATGTCTGAATTATTAAATCATGTAAAATCTGAATGTGAAATCGATTATATGGTCATGTCTTCATATAAAGGTGGGGTCAAAGCTAATGCTAATCCTGAAATTGTGTTAGATATTAGTACTAATTTAAAAGGTCGTCACGTTTTACTTGTTGAAGATATTATTGATTCAGGTTTAACTTTAGATTTTGTGAAAAAAGATTTTTATCATCGTGGGGCTGCTGATGTAAAAATCATTACAATGATTGATAAACCAGCCAACCGTCAAGCCAAAATTACAGCTGATTGATTCGGTTTTGAAGTCGAAGATGAATTCTTAATCGGATTTGGTCTAGATTATGAAGAAAGATTAAGAAACTTACCATATGTTGCAATTTGTGACACTTCAAAACTTAAAACTTGAAAATGATAACTCTCTAAACTTCAAAAACTTTTATGAGTTTTTGAAGTTTTTTTATTTCAGAAAAAGCTTGGTAAATAAATTATTCTTTTTTGCCCTTTTTAATTGAAATTTGGTTTGACTAAATTACAATTAAAAAGCAATTCTGGGAGAGGAAACGAAAGAAATGACAAAGCAAAAGAAAAATGCTTTAAAAACTAAAAAACAAAGTAAGAATGAACAAATGGTGATTGATGAAAATGATCACATCAATTTTGATTTAATCTTGCTGCGAAGAATGATGTAATTTAATGATTAAAGATTGGATTAATCATCAAGAACAGTTTTAAGTGTTTTTGCATTTTTTTAAGTTTGTTTTTAAAAGATTTTTGATGAATATGAATTTATTCATGGAAAAAATCTTTTAAAAACGATTTTTTAATTTATTCTCGAAAATATTGTGGTAACATTTTCAAAGGTTAAAATCGGAGGAAAAAAAGTGAGCGATATTATTGAGAAAAAACACAAACCCAGTTTAAATTTTATGGGTTATAAAAACGTTATTAGAGATATGAAAGAATTATCCAAAGGGTTTAAAATGCTTCTACTAGTCGGTGGAATTGTCTTAATCTTTTTTGGATTTTTTTCAATCGATGTTTACAAAGAAGAGGCAGGTTTCATCGTTCCTGACAATTTAAAGTATATGGTGGGCTCGCATTTTGCCCCATTTAAACAATATATTAATGCATTTCTTCATGGTTCACCGCTTGGGGAAGCAGGAACCACAATTGCTCTGGCATCAACCATTCTTTATTCAATTAATGGTTTTGCAGCTTTTACAGGCTTGTTTGCTGTGGCGATGATTGTTAGTGGAAAAACATCACAATTCTTTTGAGGGTTAATTAATGCAATTCTCTTTGCTTCATTTGCTTTAGTCGCTGGAAACATTGGTGATTTTCTAGGTCAATCAATGTTAGTACTGGGAGCACCACTAGGTTGATACTTATTCAATTTTGTTTATAAAGAAGGACACGCTAGAACAATTCGAGATCTTGATAAATGATGATTAAGATTAGCTTGTGTGCTGGGAGCATTGGTAGTGATTGTCGGATTATGTTTTGGATGATATTACCTGATTCCTGCTGCTTATGAAGGAATATTTAAATTAGAATATACAATTCCCGACACTCAACATTTCTTTGATGGAGTGGCGAATGGAATTGCCATGTTTGGATATTTCATGCAATTAGGATTCATTTCAGAACAGTTTTGAATTTGAGAATTTATTAATATCTTTAAAATTTTAATGTACAGTCCAGTTGGAATGGGTGATCAATATGTAATTACAATTATTATTCAATACATAGTTTGAACAGCCTTATCTGGATATGGTTTATACAAATTACAACTAATTCCAATTTATGAAATGTTAAAAGCGAAAAGAAAAATTCAATCAACTTAATTTCTAAAAACCAACAAAACGAATCAGTTTTGTTGGTTTTTTTGTTTTCTGAAACATCTTAAACATCAAAAAAGTTGAAAATAAGAATTATCAAATATTCTATGTAATACTATAAATGTAGACAAAAAATCCGAAAAATATTGATCTTACATTTTAAAAATTCAACAAATAGGAGAAATTTTAATGACAAATACTATTCAATCAAAACAAAAAACCAACATTAATTTTATGGGTTACCAAAACGTGATTAAAGATATTAAGGAATTATCCAAAGGCTTTAAAATTCTTTTACTAGTTGGGGGAATTGTTTTAATTTTCTTCGGATTTTTTTCGATTGAAGTCTTTACAGATCCAGAAAATCAGCTTCCAACACATTTAAAATACATGGTTGGTTCACATTTTTCTCCCTTCAAACAATATGCAGAATCTTTTATTAACGGTTCACCAATTGGGCGTCATGGTGCTGGCATTGCATTAGCTTCATCAATTCTCTATTCAATTAATGGAATCGCTGCATTTTCTGGATTGCTGGCTGTAGCAATGGTTGTGGGTGGTAAAACATCACAATGATTTTGGGGCATTATCAATGGAATTTTATATGGTACTTTTGCGATTGTTGCGGGATACATTGGTGATTTTTTAGGGCAAATAATGATTGTTATTGGAGCAGTGATTGGATGATGCTTGTTTACTTTTGTTTATAAAGAAGAAAAATTCAGAAGCTTAAAAGATCTGAGACAATGATGATTAAAAATAGTTTGTTTAGTTCTTGGATTGGGGATTATGATCGGATTTTGTTTTGGCTGGTATTACATGATTCCCGTGGCTTATGAAGGTATGTTTGGTTTAGAATACACCAAGGTTGTGACTTCAACCCAACACTTTTTTGATGGAGTTTCAAATGGGGTAAATATGTTTGCATATTTTATGCAAATTGCCTTTATCACGGAACAATGGTGAATTTGAGAACTGACAAATATTTTTAAAATTTTAATGTATAGTCCGGTTGGATTGAATGAAAACTATGTGATCACAATGATGATTCAATATGTCGTTTGAACAATTATTTCTGGTTATGGTTTATATAAATTAGAAATCGCTCCTTTGTATCAAAAAATAATCACTAAAATAAAAGTACAAAAACAACACAAAAAATAGTCATATTTTAAACACAAAATAAACTTTTTAGAGAGAACCAAAGTGGATTCTGAAAAAACCTACTGATAAAATATTTTTTTACTTAAATAATAGAATTATAATTATAAGGGGATAAAAACATGGAAAACCAAAAACAAGAAAAAAAATGTTGTCAAAGAAAATACTGCTTAGTCAGAGTTATTCGAGAATGAAAAGCAAAAAGAAAAGAAGCTAAAAATAAATAATCAAAAAGATAGACAATTGCGATTGTCTATCTTTTTGTTCTATTGAATCATCGCAGCGTATTTGGTTCATGTTCCTTTGATTCAACGATAAGCATAAATAAATGAACGTGATATTGGATCAAGAACGACGGCAATATAAATTAAGATTAATCCAACCCCTTCATATGTTTTAAATCCATAAACAATGGTGAATGGTAAAGCAACCATCCCAATTCCCATGGTCACAATTGAAACTAATAATGGATACCATAAATCCCCAACTGCCCAACATGCTCTAAGTAAGGTCATATTGACTGTGTCAAAAATTAATTTAAAAGCAACAATTCCCATTAATGTATAACCTCATGGAAAAATTTGAGCATTGTCATGATTGAAAAGTAGCAACAATGGATAGGCTAAAGAAATTGTAAAAATCCCAAATCCAAATGAAGCATACATCGCTGTTTTTCAACAATTAATTCCAGCCTCATATGCCCCTTGAATGTTGTCTTCACCAATCTTTCTTGAAACCATGACCGCAGTTACTGTTCCCATTGCTTGCATGAAAGCAAATGAAAATTGATTGATTGAATTGATTGAACGATGTAAGACAATTCAAGTACTGGTTCCGGTTTCACCAGCTCCATCTGGAACTAAGTGAGCAATCACTGTTCCAGTGGCAAAATTACATAAACTTCAAACTCCCATTTCCAAAGCAATTGGGAGTCCAACTTTGATTGTTTCTTTGACAAGTTTTAAGTTAATTTGATGCCCTTTATTGATTTTATAATCAATAAATTTGATGTTCATAATCACCATGTAAATGAGTTGAAAAACCCCAGCCACAACAATGGATAAAGCTGATCAAAGTGGATTGAGATCAAAAACAAATAATACAAAAACCACAAAGATTAAATCAACAATATTACTGGCAACTGCCCCAATTGTGACATGAATATTTTTTTTAATTGCTTGTAAACCAGAAATAAACACTTGGCAAAATGCTAAAACTAATAATTGAAGATTTAATAAACGATAATAATTACGAATAAAGTCTTGGGGCATTTCCCCATTTGGCAACATTGTTGTTGCTTGTGAAGAATTCATTAAATATAAAATATTGTCAGAAAAAATTTCAACCAAAACAAAAATTACACTCGTGATTAAGAAATTAATAATGATTCCAGTGACCATCACCTTACTGATTTCGTTATTGCGCCCTTGACCAATCAAATTACCACAAACGACCAAACTCCCACTAGCAATTAGGGTTGGGACAAATTGCAGGGTTGTATAGGTTAAAACGGCCTTAGAAACGGAATCTGAATAAATTCCACCTTGATAATAATTAATCGCGACAATATTAATTTGTGTAATGATCACGTTAAAAGCTAATTGGACAAAAATCGGAATTGCCATTTGTAAAATATCTTTTCAATTTTCAATTTTTCAATAAGGATTTTTAATCCGTTCAAAACTTTGTAATGCTCTTTTTTCGCCTTTATTTATCAATTTTAGATCCTACCTTTAAAATATATACTCTCATAATTTGCCATCGATATAAACCTTGATTTTGAATTACTATCAAATAATTTTAAAATTGATAAATAAAATTAGCTTTGTTAAATCAAAAAACACAACCAACTTGTTGGTTGTGAAATTTTGGTTATGTAAAAATATTTATTGAACTAGTTTATTATTTGTTTTCCAATAATTAAATAAATTATTTGGTGATGATTTAGTCTTTAAAATTTGGTTTTTTATCAGCAGTTCATTCGGGATTAGTATCTTCGTCAAAAGAACCATGCCACCCCACTCTTCCAACATCTCATCTTGAAATATCTTGGTTAAACGCTCTTGCACCTTCAAACATATTACCCATTTCCACGACTTTCGAAGTGTCTCATTCTCCAATATCTTGGTTAAATGCTAATGAGTTATTAAACATTCTATGCATTTCTGTTACTCTTGACGTATCTCAGTTTGAAATATCACCATTAAATTTTTTCGCATCAGAAAACATTTCTGACATTTGTCAGACTTTTTTAACATTTCAATTTAGTTTTTTCGGGTTAAATCGTAATGCACCAGAAAACATATATTCCATTGTTTCCACATTTGATGTGTCTCAATTGGAAATATCCCCATTAAACGCCCTCGCGCCATAAAACATATAATTCATATCTTCCACATTTGAAGTGTTTCATTTTTTTCCATCATGGATCAAATCTTGATTAAATGCTCTTGCATCATGAAACATGTGAGTTGTAGTAGAAACATTTGAAGTATCTCATTGTGAAATGTCACCATTAAATTTTTGAGTATATGCAAACATAAAATCCATTAGTTTCACTTGTGAAGTATCTCAACCATTTAAATCTTGACTAAATTCATCAGCTCCATAAAACATAGTGTTCATATCGGTGACTTTTGAAGTATTTCACATATTTAATGGTTGGTTAAACACTTTTGCACCACGAAACATATTTTCCATAGTAATGATATTTGAAGTATTTCATTTTGAAACATTAGCATCATTAAACTTGTTTGTATATTCAAACGTTTGGAACAATTGTTTTATTTGAGGCGAAATATATGGAGGAACTTTTTCAATTGTTTGTGGCATTTGATATGCTTTATAGTCGTCTGTGCCCCCTGTTGGTTTATGTCAACCAATATGAATAACTTCCTTGGTCCCTTCGCTTAAAATAGTACCTATTTCTGGATCTGTAGTGCTTCCGGGAGCACTACCATCAATCATTTTAATTTTGTGATCATTAGCATCAACGTAGATAGTTTCACTGAATGTTTCTTTGTCTTCGACTTGGTATATTTCTAATGAACCATCATATTTATATTCGTTAATGACATTACCTTGACCAGTGAATTTTCATTGCTTAACTGGTATTTTGCCTTCTTTGGACAATTCGACTTCAGAAACTGTGATACCACCATTGATATCTAATTTTTGATCAACAATTGCTTGTTCTAATGTTTCTTTTGTTCAATATTGTTCTTGAGATAAGACAATCTTCTCTAATTCATTTTGAATTAGAGAAATATCTTGTGTAGTTGAAATCAGTGGATTTCAAGTATGAGTTAAACTAATTGTGCCAGAATATCAATGTTCATTATTTGCATTCCCTTTGCCAGTAAAAAGATAATTGTTATTATGGGTCTCACCTGGATTGGAACTACGAATTGAACTAGTTGATTCAACGATAATTTCATCTAGACCATAAACTTCATCAATTTTTGTTTGCAAATCCTTTAAGTTTCATGCTTCATTTTCTTCCATATCTAAAATTGCTTTTAAACTGGTTTTGATATCTGAAATAGGTAGTGTATCATCAACTGTTTTTCTTCAATCATGTATCAACATGATTGCTCCAAAATATTGATATGGATTATCTTCATTACCTTTGCCAAAAAACAAATATTGCTCATAATATAGTTGTTCATGACTAGCTCGTGGAGAACTTATTTTTATAAAATTAACCCCTCCCAAAGGCCATTTTTCATCAATTTTTTGTTGTAGTTCATTTTCGTTTCAAGCTGTATTTGGTTTTTCCTTTAAAAGATTGTTTAACTCGGTTCTAATGGTGGAAATATTTTGTGTATTATCAACTGGCTCGGTTCAATTATGAGTTAAAATAATTGAACCGATATAGATTTTTTCCCCAACAAATCGATATTTATCTGGGTGATTAATAGAATTGGAACTATAAGTTGAGGTTTTGATTTGATTAACTTTAATTGTTCCAGCTCCATATCATGTATCAACTTCAGTTTGTAAATCCTTCAATTTTCAAGGTTGATCTTGTTGTATATTTAAAATTTCTTGTAGTTCATTTTCGATTGATGTAATTGGAGTAAAGTAAATAATTTGGCTTGTACAAGCAACAACTGTTGTGACACTTCCTCCAAAAACTAGAATACTTCCTAATAATGTTAATAACTTTTTCATGATTTTAGAATCCCTTCAAGCCTATCCAGCTTAATTTAATTTTCATTCTTTTTTTTTTTTTTTTTCAACGAAGTGCTTGATAAATCAATCCTTTTGTGATTAAAAAAACAAAAAAAGTCCAAAAAAAATCCAAAATTATGGCTTTTTCATAATTTCAATCTTTTATATGAAATATTGATCATGATAGAAAACAACCGTTCAATATTACTTCTTTTTCGTTAAATGGCATATTTAAAAACCTCATTTGAAATACAAATGAGAAAGATATTGGTTACTTAAATTTATCTTAATTATGTTTTTCCATCATAAAAGAAAGCACCACCTTTTTTAAATGGTGGTGCCTTAACATATTCTAATTAATTAATGTGTTTATTCTATTTTAATTATGAAACCAGCAGTTGGATCATCCTAACTAGATCTGATTGTTTTGCTTCAGAAATTGAATTTTGGAACCCCTTTCAATACGTCATAAAAACCACCACTTCTTTTTTCAATTATAAGTCTAATTTCTCGACTTCCAGATTTATTTTTCCCTGATTCAACCGAAATTCCAAGCCCTGGTAGAGCACTAAAATTAGTAAAATTAATTGGCATCACATTGGCCAATGGGGCATACTTTTTACCAAAATTAATTAAATCTCTATCAGTTTTGATAAGGAATCATTCATTTAAAAATGGTTGGATTGTTGATCAAAATTCGCCATCACTCAATGGTACGTAATCAATTTTAATTACTTTTGTTTGTACTGCTTTTGCTTTTCTAAATGCGTTTGGTGTAAAGACTACATAAAACTCACCTTTTCTTGATGGTGTTGCATCTTCATATTTAACATCAATATGAACGCCGAACATTGAATGGTTTTTGTCATTGTATTTAAAAGCCTCTTTACGGGTTTTGATTTTTGAAACACGATTAAATTCATCTTTAATCGCATTTTCAAAAGCAATTTGAGGATCAAATTCAATTACATTTTTGTTTGACATTATTGGGGTTAAGCCTTCGTATTTTCCCCCATGTTTGGGAGTAAAAGTAACATAGAACAGACCATCTAATCGTTCTTCTGGGATTCTATATTCCAGTTTAATATCAACATCAGGAATTTTAATTTGTCCTTTATCAAATTTATCTCTATATGCGTCTGCTTGTTTATGTGTTTTTATATTATTAGCAATCTTAACTTCTTTATCAATTGCACTTTGATCAATTTTATCAGTTCATTTATGAACTAATTTAAGTTGTCCGTTTCATTTGTATTTATTATCAATTTTCCCCAGACCAACAAATTTGTATTTATCTTCATGGTTGGGGAAGATGATACCAGGAGGTTTTAAACCAATTGGTAGAACTTCAATTTCTCCAGCCCCATATTTTTTATTAACTCTAGTTTGTAAATCTTTGATTTTTCATTCTTGATTTTTACGTTCATTTAAAATTGCTTGTAATTCTTTTTCAATTTTTGAAAGATTGACAGTCTGATCCACTTTCTCACTTCACTTATGAACTAATGGAACTTCACCACTTCATTTGTGCTTATTATCGATTTTTCCTAAACCAATAAATTTGTATTTATCTTCATGATTTTGCATTCCAAAAGCACGTGGTTTTAAACCACTTGGTCGAACTTCAATTTCTCCTGCTCCATATTTCTTATTAACTTTAGCTTGTAAATCTGCTAATTTTCATGCTTCATTTTTGTGCTCATTTAAAATTGCTTGTAATTCTTTTTCAATTTTTGAAAGATTGACAGTCTGATCAACTTTCTCATTTCAATCATGAGTTAATTGAACTTCTCCGTTTCACTTGTGATTGTTTTGGATATTTCCAAGCCCGACAAATTTGTATTTGTCTTTGTGATTTTGGATTCCGAAAGCACGAGTTTTCAAGCCAATCGGTTGAACAATAATTTCTCCAGCACCATATTTTTTATCAACTTTGGCTTGTAAATCTTCTAATTTTCAACTTTGACTTTTGTGTTCATTTAAAATCGCTTGTAAATCTTTTTGAATCTTTGAAATATTGCCAGTTTTATCAATTTGTTCATTTCAATCATGAATTAATGTAACTTCTTTATTTCATTTGTGATTGTTTTTGATGTTACCAAGACCAACAAATTTATATTTATCTTTGTGATTTTGCATTCCAAAAGCACGGTTTTTTACACCAATTTTTTGAACTTTAATTTCTCCATCACCATAAATTACATTAATTTTTGCTTGTAAATCTTCTAATTTTCATGCTTCATTTTTCTTTTCATCTAAAATGATTTGTAAAGCTTTTTGAATATTTGAAATGTTGACAGTTTTATCAACTGTTGCACTTCATTCGTGAGTTAATACAATTTCACTATTTCATTTGTGGTCATTTTGCATGTTACCAAGACCAATAAATTTGTATTTATCAATGTGATTTTCATCGCTAAATGCACGAGTGTTTAATTGTTTTTGTTGTTGAACCTTAATTTGTTTAGGTCCATATTTTTTGTCAACTTTTGCTTGTAAAGCTTTTAAGTCTCATTTTTTATTTTTTTGTTCATTTAAAATCGCTTGTAAGTCTTTTTCAATCTTTGAAATATTGACAGTCTGATCAACTTTTTCACTTCACTCATGAACTAATTTAATTTCACCATTTCATTTGTGGTTGTTTTGAGCATTACCAAGACCAACAAATTTGTATTTATCTTGATGGTTTTGCATTCCAAAAGCACGAGCGTTCAACCCACTTGGAAGAACCTTGATTTCTCCAACCCCAAATGTTTCATCAACTTTAGCTTGTAAAGTTTCTAAGCTTCAAGGTGAAGTTTCCTTTTCTGGAACATCCAAAATCGCTTGTAATTCATTTTGAATCTCTGAAATATTGACAGTCTTATCAACTGTTGCTTTTCATTTATGAGCTAATTTAATTTCTTTATTTCATTTGCGATTGTTTTGAGCGTTACCAAGACCAACAAATTTGTATTCATCAACTTGATTATCAACAACAAAAGCACGAGGTTTTAAACCGCTTGGTCGAACTTCAATTTCTCCTTTGCCATAAATTGCATCAACTTTGGCTTGTAAATCTTTTAAATTTCATGCTTGATTTACTTTTTCGTTTAATATTACTTCTAAACCATTTTTAATGGCTGAAATATTTACAGTCTTATCAACTTTCTCACTTCACTCATGTGCCAAGTTAATTTCATCATTTCATTTGCGGTTGTTTTGGATGTTACCAAGACCAACAAATTTATATTCATCAACATGATTCTCTACAACAAATGCACGAGGTCTTAAACGTTTTGGTTGTAGAACTTTAATTTCTCCAACCCCATATTTTTTATCAACTTTTGCTTGTAAATCTGCTAATTTTCAACCATGATTTTTTTGCTCATTCAAAATTGCTTGTAATTCTTTTTGAATCTTTGAAATATTTACAGTCTGATCCACTTTTTCATTTCATTTGTGAGTTAATTTAATTTCACTATTTCATTTGTGATTGTTTTGGATGTTACCAAGTCCAACAAATCTATATTCTTTAACGTGATTTTGGACACCAAAAGCACGAGCTTGAAGACCAATTGGTAGAACTCTAATTTCTTCAACCCCAAATTCTGCATCAACAGCTTTTTGTAAAGCATTCAAACTTCATGATTCATCCACTTTTTGATTTAAAAGTGTTTGTAATTGATCTTTAATTGTTGTGATATTGTTAGTCTGATCAACTTTTTCACCTCATTTATGAGTTAGTTTAATTTCACCACTTCATTTTTTAATGTTTTGGGCGTTACCAAGTCCAACAAATTTGTATTCATCAACATGATTTTCGTTAGCAAAAGCACGGGTTTTCAAACCACTTGGTAGAACCCTAATTTCTCCAACTCCATAAATTGTATCCATTTTAGCTTGTAATTCTTCTATGGTTCAAGCCTCATTTGGTCTTCCATTCAAGACTGCTTCTAAAACAGTTTTAAGAGCTGAAATATCCACAGTTTGATCAACTTTTTCATTTCACTCATGGGTTAATTTAATTTGACTATTTCATTTGTGCTGGTTTTGCACGTTACCAAGACCAATAAATCTATAATCCTTAACGTGCTTTTGGTTTCCAAAAGCACGAGTTTGAAGACCACTTGGTAGCACCCTAATTTCTCCAGCCCCAAACTCTTGATCAACAACATTTTGTAAATCAATTAAGTTTCATGCTTCAGCATTTTTTTGATTTAAAAGGATTTGTAGTTGTTCTTTAATCTCTGAGATATTAACAGTGTGATCAATTATTTCTTGTCACTCATGACCAAGAGTGATGCTATTTTTATATTTGTGTTGATTATTGACTGCTCCATGACCAATAAATTTGTATCGGTCTAGATGATTTTCAAGATTAAACGCACGATCTTTAAGTCCAACTGTTTGAACAGTAATTTCTCCATCCCCAAAAACTGCATCCACAGCTATTTGTAAAGCATTTAAGTCTCATGCTGCATTTGTCTTTTCATTTAAAATGGTTTCTAGACCTGTTTTAATTGTTGAAATATCTTCTGTGCGATCAATGACTTGTGTTCAAGTGTGGGTTAGTGCAATGGCACCTTTTCATTTGTGATTATTCCCGATCACTCCATTACCAATAAAGTTGTATTTACTTAAAGGCGGAGTTATTTCATTGGCGCGTTCGACAGGAATTGATTTAATTGTAATTTCTCCAACCCCATAAATTGCATCCACAGCTTTTTGTAAATCAACTAAGTTTCAACTTGAACTTGGTTTTTGATTCAAAATGGTTTGTAACCCATTTTGAATCGCTGAAATATTTAAAGTTGTATCGATGATTGGTGCAAATCAAATATGGGTTAAAATGATTTCGTTGACAAACTTACCTGTCTGACCAATAAATTTATATTTATTTTGTTGTTCACTTGAATTTGGGTCATGTTGATCCCCATGACTAGATTGGACAGTGATGACATTTACCCCATATTTTGTATCAATTTCTTTTTGGAGATCCCCCAATTCTCAAGCTTGATCAATTTTTTCGTTTAAAATCGTTTGCAAATCATCTGCAATTTTGGAAATTGAGGTTTTTTGATTTCCACAAGCAACAACGGTTGCTGATGTTGCTGTAAGTAATCCAATACTTCCAAGTAATGTTAATAGCCTTTTCATAATTTAAATCCCTTCCGATGAATTTAATTCAGATTATAGTTTCACCTTTTGGTGTAGGATACGTTTAAGTTTTTCGCTTATTCGACCCTTATTCACATTATATTATTAAAAGCAATGCTAAGTTAAAACACACCCCTTAAAAGTTAAAAAAAGTCCAAAAAAAGTCCAAATTAAGCACCAAAATGGAGCAAAATAAAATTAAAAATCCCTAAAATTACCAATTTATTCTTCCTTTTTTGCACACAAAAAGTGTCATTATTTTAGTAATGACACTTAATATGTTTAAAATTTTGGTTGTTTGTTTTATCTTTAATTCTTATTAAAATGAGGTTTTCATTCATCTTTTCATTGAGAATTAGAACCAAGATCTCCAGCAAAATCGTCGTATTTTTCAACTTTTGTAACATCTCAACCACTTAAGTCGTTGTTAAATGTTTTTGCCGCATAAAACATATAACTCATATCAGTCACATTTGAAGTTTTTCAATTATTTAAAGGTTGATTAAACGATTCTGCACTTGCAAAACAACTAACTAGTGAATTTATTTTTGGACTAATCTTATTAGGCGCTCTCTCGATTGTTGAAGGCGTTTCATATGCTACACCCTTTTTGTCTCAACCAATGTTGACAATTTCTTTTGTTCCTTCAGGAGCTTTATCAGCAATTTTTTTAATTTCATTCGTGCGTACGTCTTTATATCAAGTTCAAGATTATTTAAAGTTGGGTTGTTTTTCTTTTGGAAGTATTGCCCGACCACCAGCGAATTCTTTATACTGTGTCACACTATCAACATTTCAAGTTGAAATATCTTGATTAAATGCTTCTGCAGAGTAAAACATATAACTCATATCGTTCACTTTCGAAGTGTCTCATTTAGAAATATCTTGATTAAATGGTTTTGTCCAATTAAACATATTAGCCATATTTGTTACATTTGAAGTATCTCAACTTGAAATATCTTGGTTAAAGGCATGTGCATAATAAAACATATAACTCATATTAGTCACCTTTGAAACATCTCAATTATTTAAAGGCTGATTAAACGATTTTGCATTACTAAACATTCAAACCATATTGGTCACTTTGGAAGTGTCTCATTTAGATATATCTTGGTTAAATGATTCTGCCCCATTAAACGTTCTTTCCATATTAGTCACCTTTGAAACATCTCAATTATTTAAAGGTTGATTAAACGATTCTGCCCAACCAAACAAATGATATAGCGATTCTATTTTTGGACTAATATATGGTGGAACTTTTTGAATACTTCTAGGCATTTCATGAACTTTTTTATTTGAACTTCAACCAATATTAATAACCTCTTTAACTCCCTCTGGTGCTGAATTGTCATTTGATTTTATCGTACCATCTTGGTCTATATAAATTGTTTTATCTTGATTTTCTCGATTCAAGACTTGAGAGACAATGATTTCACCTTGATATTTACTATATTCATATTGATCATCAGCTCTGATTTTAAAACGTTTAACTTTAAGATTTGGATCATGGGCAACTTCGGTTACTTTTAAGGTATTTTTCTTATCAAGATTTTCCTTTTCGATTGCTAGTTGTAATTCATGAGCTGTTCAAAATTGGTCTTGTTTTGAAGTGGCTAGAATGTCCATGTCATTTTCGATGTTTTGAATATCTAAAACAAAAGTAACAACTGTTTTTTGAAGATAGTCATTCTTTCCTGTTAGTTCCACACCAAATTTTCCATTGTAATCCTTAACTTCCCCGATGGTGTAGTCTTTACCTTCTTTAAGGGTGTATGTTTCTTCTAAACGTTTTTTAATTGTTTCATGCTTATTGTCTTTTAAGCTACCAATTGATGTTTTTCAAAAAATAGTACTACGAATGTCTTTACGATCAGTTGCATTTAAAAATTTATAAGTTGCTTGTCATAAATTTTCAGTCATTTCATCAACTTGATCTTGTTTATCAATTAAAGGTGGGTTTTTAACATAATCTTTGGCCTTAAGTATTTCAGTTTGAAATATATTCCAATCGGATTGTTTCTTGTTTTTTATATTTATTGTTTCTGCCATTTTGATATTCGAATTTAATCATGTTAAATCAGCATTTTGATTTGAGATGTTGTTGAAATCTTTTGCTGCTTGTTGTAAATTTGTAACTTCTTGATCGACAATATTTTGTCGATCAACTGATGGTTTTCCATCGACAACTCCTTGAGCATGCTTAATTGCTTGTTGAAGTTTAAGTCATGCTTGGTTATTTTTAAAATCTTGAGCAATTTTTTTGGCCTCAACAATTGCTTGGTTTAATGCGTCAACATTCGCTTCTGCTTTACTTGCACCAAAAAAGATTTGAATTTCCTTTTTTAAGATTTCAACTTCTTGATCAACAATATTCTGGTCAGCTGTTGTATATTTTTGCTCAATAACTTTTTGCGCATTAGCAATTGCTTTGGTTAAGGATTGGATTACTCCTGGGTGTTTTTTAGGGTAATCTTTTAAAGCCTTTTTGGCCTCATCCATCGCTTTGGTTAAATCTGCATAATTTGCCAAGTCATTAGTTGAATTCAAAAAGTTCACAATTCCAGTTTGCAAGTTTAATAAAGCTTGATCAACTAAATTTTGATCTTTGCGCAGTGTTACTTTTGAAACTAAATTCTCGGCTTCACCAATAACTTTTTTTAATTTTTGTTTTTCTGTCTCTAATTTATTAGTATTTGTTTGTAAAGCATTATTTGCACTTGTGATTCGATTTTTTAAACTTTCTATGTTGGCTTTTTCATCATCAGTTTGTTTAAAAGCATTTATTGCGGCTGTCAATTTTTGATAAGCCTCATTTAAAACATTGAAATTTTCTGTTTCATTGATGTAAATATCCGACGCCCCTTTAGCTTGTCCAATGGCTTGATGCAAGAGCTTGTATGCATTGATTGGTTTACTTTGTTCTTGAGTTGCTAGGGTTTTAGCATCAGTAATTAATTGATTTAATTGGTCTTTAGTTATTATTGCACTTAGAACTTCAGGAATGTTGGTTCTTGGTAATTTGGCAAAAGCAACAATAGCAGTTGCACTAGTTGAAACGAGCCCAAGTGTTCCTAATATATTTAATAGTTTTTTCATTATCAGGATCCCTCCCATCGTGTGAATTTTTCAATTCTTAACTTTATTGTATTAAAAAAAAAAAAAAAACTTGTAAAAAACCTTAAAAAGTCCATATTTAATGCCTAAAAACATCCAAAAAACTCAAAATGGAAAAAAATAAGATTAAAAATTCCTAAAATTGCCAACTTATTGTTCTTTTTAGATTTTTTTTAGTAAAAAAGCAAAGAACTTTTTTATAGTTGATTTATTTAAATCTATGCTTTGTTTATGATCCTAGTTTTACCGTTTTTGCGAAAAATTTTGAATTAATAATCCTTAGATTTTGTATTTGAGACAAAATTCAGTTTTTTAGTTAAAAAAGGTTGTTTTTTAATTAAAATTAGCTTTTTAACTCATTTCATCTTAGACTACAGTTATATAATATTTGTGAGAACAATAAAAAAATAAGAAAGGTGAATAATGAAATTATTATTTATAGCACCCGTCATGTTCTCGGGTATAAATCCTGTCATTGGTCAAGGTATTTTGAATGAAAAAATTGAAAATAAAACACAATTTAATATTCAAAAATATAGTCAAAAAGATGTTGATTCTAATTATAAAGAAGATACTAAAGTTGACGGAACAGATATTGAATACAGATTGTATATAGATACACTGAATGATCGAATGCCTGAAGGTAATAGAAAGATAAATTTTAACTTAGGTTATGTTGAAAAAGATAAATGATATGATGTTAAAATTAATCTAGCAAAATTTAATTTTAAAGATTTTAATGTAGTAAATAAAGAACAATTACTTGAAATTATTGGTAATAAATTTACAATGAACTATTTTTATGCATTTAATGCTTGAGATTCAACCACTGGTTGAAAACATGTTGGAGGTAAATATGTTCATAAAATAAATACATCAACAATTATGGATTTAACCACATCAAGTTATAGTCAAGATATTCAATATGAAAATGCATCAACACAAAAAGGTAAATCTAGACTAGCATATAATCAACAATGAGATTCTTCAGGACTGAATATATCAATTTCTTTGGGTGTCACGTACACATGAAATTGAGGAAGTTGAGTTCAACATGCATCATTAACTAAATTCGGTTTTGATGATGAGCATAGATTTAACACAAATGGAAATCAAACTTTAAAATTTGGTGCTGAAATTAAACCAGTATCACAAATGTATAATACATCTTCATCAATCATTGATTTTAATATTGATCCAATAATTGATGAAGCTAAAAAAATATATAAACAAAAAGAAGAAAGTCATTGAAAATTTGCTTCATTAACTTCAATTCAATTTTCTGGTGCTGGAGTATTATCTGATTACGGAAATGTTGCTTATGTTACGGTGAATCTATTAAATACTCCCGAATTATTTTTGGACATACAAACATTGATACAAACTGGTCTTAACACTAAGCCAAAACTTTTTATTAAAAACTATAATTCAGGTGGTGTATTGTTATCTCAACTTGTGCACAAAAATATTTTAGGAGTGGAGACAACTCTAGCTTCTACAAACATATATAATTCTAGTTCTAACTTATCAGGTTTATTTGTTGGAGTGCAGTCACTTTCATATGTATACATGGAAAAGCAAAATGAAAACAATAAGAATTAATAATTTATCTAAAAATATCAAAAATAAAGTCATTTTAAAAAATATAAATTTGACTTTAAAAGAATCTAAAGTTTATGGTTTGTTAGGTAATAATGGAGTTGGAAAAACAACACTAATAAAATGCATTTTCAACGAATTCAAAATTAATGAAGGGAAAATTTTAGTTAATGATCATCAAATTAGTTTTGATGATTTGAAAGATATGCATTATTTTCCTGAAAACGTTGATTTACCAAAAGAAATGACCGTTTTTGACTACTTACAGATCCAATATTTATTGCATAAAAACAATCTTGATCAATTCAAAGAAAAGATAAATAGAGAAAGTTATCTATTAAAAGATATTAATTTCAAAAAAACCAAAATTAATTCTTTATCAAGTGGACAACAAAAAATAGTTTCTATAATTTTGTGCAAAATATTAGATCCTAATATTATTTTCTTTGATGAACCAACAGCAAATTTAGATATTTCCAATAAAAATATTGTTTTAAATGAAATAAAAAACATGAAAAACCAGAATAAAATTATTGTGATTGTCACACATCTAATAAAAGAGGTAGAACATTTGTTAGATGAAATTATTATATTAAATAACCAAACCATTGTTTTAAATAAACCTGTAAAAGATGAAAATCTTGAACAACTTTTTTTAAAAACAATTAATCAAGAATTGGGGACAAATAAATGTTAAAAACACAATTTAATTATTTAAAACTAAGATCTTTTAAAATTCTATCAAGTAAATTTTTCATCATTTTATTTACAATATTCTTTACAATGATTATTGGTATTAATATTTTTTTAATGCTGCAAATCAATAGAATTAATGATAATGATATTTCTATATGTTATGCGGTTATTACAATTATCTACTCAATTTTAATTGTGATAATGTCAACATATTTGGTAAACAAATTTTATAAAGTTGACATTGAAGAACTCATTAATAAATTGGAGTTACGTAGTGGTTTTAGTAATTTATTCATTTTTTCTTATCGCTATTCATTATCTTTATTATTTACTTTTATGTTTTTAGGAATTCAATTTCTCATAATGGCTATATTTTATGGAATTAATTCATCTAATGAAAATGGCCTTGCTTATAGATTTTTTATTTCCCCAATGCCATGAATTGTTTTTATTGCAATGCTATCCTTTTTCATAAATATCTTATTTACAGTTCTTATAAATTCAAAATATTCCCAAATATTTTCAACAACCATTTTAATTTTGGTAATTGCTTTATCTTCGATTTCTGCAAATTTTTTCACTACTAAAATTGATACAAGTCAGCATCAAAAAAGTAATTTATTAAAACGAGGTAATATAAATGTTGAACTACGACCATTTGAAATTGATGAAAAAAAAGCTTTTGTATATGCAAATAATTTTAATTATTATTTAAATTTTGGGAAAGAAATTGAATTAAATTTTTCTAATTTAAATAATTGATTTTTAGAAAACGAAAATGATGCTCAGCATGATCCACATTTACTTTTTGAAAAAATAGAAAGTTCTCCAGAGTACAAAAACACTAGTTCAGAATTATTAGACATTACTCAAAAAAATACAAAGTTTGGTTTAATGGTTGATTGAGATGGAGTAGTGAAAGATTTGAAAAAAAGTCAAATTGTCATATTAAAAGATTTTGGTCTAATTATGGAAGAATTTGATTTTAAAAGTAATTATGGACTACTTAATTCCATATATGAATGAAATTCTTCAGATGTACAAAAACAATTGATTAATCAATTTTATGGTTTCGCAATTGAGTCATTTCTTTTCACTCACAAAGGAGCCAAATTAGATTTTATAAAAATAAGGGAATTATCCTTAATCAAAGAATTGAATGAAAAAATTAAGTTAAATAAATTTTTAAATCCTTTGCTTCATTTGAATAATTTGTTTTATTTTGAAAATAAAACAAATGCTTTGTATGATGATTTAACAATGACCTATAGACCAATTTTTACAAAACAATTAAATTATAATTATGAAATTGATTATGAAACAGAGAAAATAGATAATTTGAATTACATTTTGAAAATTAAAAATGTTAAAACATCTAAAATAGTGCTAATAGAAATCATGACTTTAGTTTATTCATTAATATTTTTAATCTCTTCATGGTTAACATATTTACATTTTAGAAAAAAGTTAAAAATTTAAAATAAATTACCCATATCATACAAATAATTACAGAAACTTTGGTTTCTGTTTTTGTAATTTAAAAATAATTTTTTCTTAATTTTCTTACTTTTCTTGGAGTAATTTACTTTATAGGTAATATGTCGTGAATAGAATATATAATATTATAAGTGAAAAAGAAAAGGGGTTCCTATGATTAAAAAAATTGGAGTATTAACTTCTGGGGGCGATGCACCTGGAATGAATGCTGCTGTATCTGCTGTGATCAGATATGCTTCCTCAAATAAAATTGAGGTTTTTGTAATAAAAGATGGATATAAAGGTTTGATCAATGATTGAATTGAACAAGCGGATATTAATTATGCACAAAATATTATTGCACTTGGAGGAACAGCGATTGGTTCTGCCCGTTTACCAGAATTTGCCGATATCAAAGTCAGAGAAAAAGCTGTGGCAAATTTAAAAAAACACGCGATTGAAGCTTTGGTTGTGATCGGTGGAGATGGAAGTTATATGGGGGCTCAACGCTTAACTGAAATGGGAATTAATTGTGTGGGGTTGCCAGGAACAATTGATAACGATATTGTTTCTTCAGATTACACAATTGGTTTTGATACAGCTTTAAATACCATTGTTCAAGCCATTGATAAAATTCGTGACACGATGCAATCACATAATCGTGCTGCTGTAATTGAGGTGATGGGAAACCAATGTGGTGATTTAGCATTGTATGCTTCAATCGCCACAGGAGCTGATGTGATTTCTACAAGTGAATCAAAATTAACAGAACAAGAAATTGTTGATCAAGTAACAGCAATTGCCAAAACTGGTAAAAGAAGTGTCGTGGTTGTCGTATCTGAAAAAATGTATCCTGATGTCCATGCATTAGCTGAAAAAGTTGAAGCAAGTTCAGGATATGTGACCCGCGCAACTGTGCTTGGACACATCCAACGTGGTGGATCACCAAGTGCGATGGATCGTCATTTAGCAGTCACTAGTGCGATGTTTGCCGTTGATCAAATCATTGCTGGTAAAGGTGGATTATATATCGGATTAGATGGAACTAAATTAGTTGCTCGTGATATTAACTCAACTTTAAATATGCCAAGAAAAGACAAAACTGAAGAAACGAATAAAATTCGTTTCTTAAACGCACAATTTTTAAAATAAAAAATGATTTCATAATAGAATAAAATAGGAGAAAAAATATGAACAAAAAAGAATTAGATTTAAAGTTAAAAAGAACTAAAATCATTACAACAATCGGTCCATCAACACATGAACCAGAAAACATTGAAGAATTATATATGAATGGGATGACAACTATTCGTTTAAACTTCTCACATGGGGATCAAGTTGAACAAGGATACCGTATTGTTGGGGCGAGAAAAATTCGTGAAAAATTAGGAAAACCAATTTCAATCTTATTAGATACAAAAGGTCCAGAAATTCGTGTTGGAAAATTCAAAGATGGAGCCCAAATCTTTACCAAAGGGGAAAAAGTAACAGTCTTAACTGATGCTGATTCATACAAAAATAAAGAATGTGGACAAGGTGAAATGACTGTCGCTTATGATATGAGCCAAGATTTAAAAGCCGGAAACTTAATCTTAATTGATGACGGAAAATTAGAATTAATCGTTGATTCTGTTAAACCTGGAGTGATCCAAGCAACAGCTTTTAACACTTATAAAGTTAAAACAAACAAACGTGTTAACTTACCTGGTGTCGAATTTTCAATGGAATTCATGAGCGAAAAAGACAAAAATGATATCATTTTTGCTTGCAAAGAAGGATTGGATTATATTGCTGCTTCATTTGTGAATAATGCTAATAATATTGCTCAAATTCGCGAAATTTTAAAAGCAAATAACGGTGAAGATATTCAAATTATTGCCAAAATTGAATCTCAAACTGGACTAGATAACATCGATGCAATTATTGAAGCATCAGATGGAATTATGGTTGCTCGTGGTGATTTAGGATTAGAAATCCCATACTATGATGTGCCATATTGAGAAAAAGTTTTAATCCGCAAATGTCGTGCAGCTGGAAAACCAGTGATTGTGGCAACTCAAATGTTAGAATCAATGACTGATAACCCAAGCCCAACTCGTGCTGAAGTAACTGATGTTTACTATGCAACAGAATTAGGATCAGACGCAACCATGTTGTCTGGTGAATCAGCTGCTGGAACTTTCCCCTTCATTACAACTAACACAATGGCAACTATCAATAAACGTGCAGAAGTTGAATTTTACAATAAAGGGTATTACCAAAAACAATTAGATAATGCTAAAAAATCATCAACAGGACCACGTGCTGAAATCGCTAGTTTATTAGCTGATAAAACTCATTCTGGAGAATATGCTTTCTCAATCGTTTTATCAAGAACTGGAGAATTGTTGAAAGCGGTTTCAAAATTCCGTCCCAACACAGCAATTTTAGGAGTGACAGAATCAGATCGTCTATGAACTGCTTTTGGAATTTGACATTCAATTTTCATGAACAAAACTAAAGACTTAAATGCTTTAGAAACAAATGTTGCTGAATTGTCAAAAATTGCTAAATTATGAGGAGCTAAAACTGGTGAAAAAGTATTAGTTGTTCGTAACACAGATATTCGTGAAATTACAATTGTTTAATTTCATAATTTAAAACAAAAATCCAAGCTTGTAGCATTACTACAAAGCTTGGATTTTTTAATCTAGTAATTTATTAAGCTTTATTATTTGAACCAAAAGCTCTAATTTTTTTAATTGCTTCTTTTTTGACAGCATCAATTCCAGCTTGACCAAATTTTCTGGCATCATATCCATCTGGATTATTGTTTAATCATGTTCTAAAAGCATCAGCGTTAGCAATTTTTAAATCAGTTCCAATATTAATTTTAGTAATTCCCAAACTAATTGCTTTTTGTAAATCTTCTAAATCAACCCCGCTTGATCCATGTAAAACTAAAGGAGTATCAACTTTTGCATTAATTTCTTTGATTAAATCAAATTGTAATTCAGGTTTTCCGTTGTAAACACCATGTGCTGTTCCAACAGCAATTGCTAAAGCATCAACTTTGGTTAATTCAGCAAATTTAATTGCTTCTTCAACACTTGTATAACCACCATTTTTTGACACGCGATCATCTTCTTTACCACCAACATGACCAATTTCAGATTCAACTTGTACACCTTTAGCATGAGCATAAGCCACAACTTCTTGAGTGTGTTTGACATTGTCTTCAAAAGGTTCTTTTGAAGCATCTAACATCACTGAAGTGTAACCATTGTCAACGGCTTTTTTAATCAGTTCAATGTTAAAACCATGATCTCAATGTAAGATAACTGGAACTGTTGAATGTTCCACGGCTGCTTGACCAATGGCAAATACATATTCCAATCCCATATATTTTGCAGCTGATTCTGTACTCATTAAAATGACTGGTGATTTTTCTTCTTCAGCTGCTTGAATAATCCCTTTGGCCATTTCTAAATCATCAAAATTAAAGGCTGGTATGGCATACTTGCCTTGTTTTGCTTTGATTAATTGTTCTTTTAAATTTGCTTTCATCTTTATCTCCATTACAAAATAATTATAGTCATAAACTTTTTTTAAACCAAACATTTTAAATCTTATTTACATTCATTGTTGTTTGGAATAGAATAAATAAGTATTTAAACTTTATGAAAAAAACAATATTATTTTTAGTACCAACATTGTTGGTCCCCACTTTTGCCACGCAAGTTATTTCTTGTGGTCCAAAATATCAAATTTTAAGCCAAGATATATCTAATTGAGATGTATCTACTATTTTTCAATCCAATGCTAATTTATACCAAGCTATTGCGGCTGGAAAAGACAATGTTTATTTAGATCCAGCTAAGGGGTCGACACCATTTTTAGATGAAAAAGGTAATTTCTTGAGTATTTCAGAAGTGGTTGCAAAAAACTGACCAGGTGGGTCTGATAACAATAAAGGTGATCGATCATCTATGTGAATGAACTTGCAATATGTTGCCCCAAGTATGCTTTCTTGATACCAAAAACAATCAGGCGAGGATTTAATATTGACTGATTATCAATTAATAATGGATAATTTCGAAATTGGTTATAGTGGTAGATTGGATATTAACACTGCAGTTGCGAAATTTGGAGAACCTTCAGCAATCCAAAAAATGAATGATGCCAAAATTGAATATGTACCAAAAACTTATTCAGAATATTTGGAAAAAGCAGACCAAGAAAAGAAACAAGAACACACAAATACTTTTTTAGCACCAATGAAAAAATTAAGTCAATCAGGTTTGGCTTCAGAAGCGGTGCAAGTACCTTTTTCAATCCACTTTTTTATCAAACAAGATCATAATCAAACACCAATTTCAAAAGAAATTGATGGAAAAACATATCAATTTAATGTTTCAAAAGATGGATATTATTCAACCAATCTAAATGAACAAAAAGAGCCAACAAATGCTTTGTTAAATATTCGTGTTGGATTCATGTTTACTGCATCGGTATTTTAATATGAAAAGAGATGAACGTGTTCAAAATTACATCGCTGAAATCAAATCTCGTGGTGTAATCACTCAGAAAGAATTTTTCGTTTTAGCCGATAGTTATGAAATTAAAAATTTAACAGCGAGAAGAGATTTGAATTTTCTTTTAGAAAAGAAAATTATTTCTAATCATCTCGGAAAAATAATGGTAGTTAAAAGAAACAATTATCTGGAACAAACTCGTGATGAAAAAAAATATGTTAATGTTGATAAAAAAACCAAAATTGCCAATGCTGCGAATAAAAAAATCCCGATTAATAAAGTGGTTTATGTTTCTGCTGGAACCACTAATGAAGAATTTATCAGAAATTTAAAAAAACCAATTTATGAATTATTTACCAATTCACTGGAGATTTTTAATCTTGCGATTAAATCCAATTATGTGAATTATATTTATTTAGTTGGGGGCCGATATCGTGGTGCTTCAACAGCTTTTGTTGATAAAAATTATTTTCAATGTTTAACTCAACAAACTTTTGATGTTTGTATTTTAACCGGAACAAATTTATGAGAAGACGGGAGCATTTATAACAACGATAAAGGTGAATCCGAATTGATTCAAATAGTTGCTCAAAGGTCTAATCAAATCGTTGCCTTAATGGATTCAACTAAAATAAAGAAGGCTGGCTATTCAAGTGTGATGAAACTTTGCAAAGCTGACACGTTAATTATTGATGATAATTTAACTGAAACACAAAAACAAAATTTAGAAGCGATCACAAATGTTATTTATGTTTAAAAAATGATAAAAAATTATCATTTTTTATTTGCTATTTATTTAAAATCATTGTTGATTTTGGTGCTGTTTTTTAAAATATATACATGGTTATTATTTTTAACTATAGAAAGGAAAATTTAATGACTAACAAAAATAAAAATTCTACAGTCGTAGAACACAAAAACAAAAGTCAAAAAGTCGAAACCTTTTTAAATAATAAGGTTTTGCCCGTACTTAAAGTTGTTTCAGGAAACAAATATTTACGTGCATTAATGGAAGGTTTTTACGTTACATTACCAATTATTGTGTTTTCATCAATTATTGGAATTATCATGTGAGTACCACCAGCAATTAAAGGTGATATGTCATGATATCCACTTGTAATGCGTCAACTTCTAAATCGACTTTATGTCTTAACAATGGGGTTAGTTTCATTATGGTTTGTGATGGGGATTTCCACATCACTTGCTGAGAAACTAAACGCCGAATTACCAGCTGGTCGCAAAATGAACATTATGATGGTTGCATTTGCTGCTGGTTCATCAATCTTTTTGATGTCAGTGACAGGATCATTTGCTTTAACATCAGATGGATTAGCAACTGAAAATTTTGCCAATATTTTAATTGGTAACCTTGGTTCACAAGGAATGATGACAAGTATTATTGTCGGGTTAACATTACCATGACTATTTTACATTCCAGTTAAATATAATTGGACGATCCGATTACCAAAAGCAGTACCACAAGGAGTATCACAATCATTTGCTGATATCGTACCTTATGGATTATCTGTCTTGGTTTATTGAGGATTTGGATATATCTTTATCGGAACATTGGGGGTATCTTTTACAGATTCACTATATCAACTATTTGCCCCAATCTTTTCAGGTCTAGATAGTTATGGATTCTTAGCGGGTGTCTCGCTCTTAACCGCCATGACTTGATTTATTGGAGTCCATGGTCCAAGTGTTACGAGACCATTTTTAACACCGTTTATGTATTCAAATTTAGCAAATAACCAAGCGTTATTTGCTCAAGGAGAACACCCACACTGAGCACTTACATATGAGTTCTCATATGACTTCTCAGCAACACTAGGAGGAACTGGGGCAACCTTTGTAATTCCGTTCATCTTCATTGTGTTTGCAAAATCAAAACAATTAAAAGCAGTTGGAATTGCCTCATATATTCCAGTTTGATTCCAAGTAAATGAACCAGCACTATTTGGTGCGCCAATGATTTTAAACCCAGTTTACTTATTACCATTCTGAATCCTACCAGTAATTAACGTTTTATTATATAAAATGTTTATTGATGTGTTTGGAATGAATGCAGCGATTGCTGATGTACCTTGAAGTATCCCGGCTGTCGTCGGATTACTGATCGGTTCCGCTTTTGATCCACTAACAGTTCTCTTGTGGATTATTATGGTAACAGTAGACTTCTTCTTCTATCTCCCATTTGTCTTAATTCATGACAAAATGGTGATGGCTGATGAAGTAAAAACAGCCGAGGAAAAAGGAATTCCACAACCATTGCACTACGCAATTGGAACGAGGGTCTGGTATGGCATTGGTAAAGCGATGGCCCCAAACAAAGAAAAACGTTTAAACTATGCAACTTTAGGAGCTGAAATTACAGCTGATCTAAAAATTGAAAAAGAAGAAAAAGCTGTTTTCAAAAAAGAAGAAAAAGCAAGAATGGTTCAAGAAAAACTTGATAAAAAAAGCAAAATTAAGCCAGAAACTCAAGAACTACAATTAAAAGAAAAAGATGATAAAATTCATGTTTTGGTTGTATGTTATGGTGCTGGTTCATCAGCGATGATGGCAGCTTCTGCTCAAAAAGCATTCAAAGCTAAAGGAATGGACAACTTTGTGATTGATTCTGCAGCTTATGGAGCGCATTTAACTAAAATGAATTCTGCAAATATTGTTATTTTATCTCCACAAGTTAAAATGTATGTTGAAGATTTTGAAAAAGCTATCCAACCAAATACCAAAATTGTTATTACAAATGGTAAAAAATATGTTGATGCAACTAATAATCCAGAAATAGCATTTGATATTATTATGGATGCAGCCAAAGAAATTATAAAAAAATAAGATAGAAAGAAGTGAAAATTGTGAACATTAAAAAACGTAGACTAATCAATTTTTATTGAGGATTGATTTCATTAATTGTTGTTTTTGGAATAGTATTGGTATCAATTCTGTCTAAAAATTCAACTAGTTGATCATGAAAAACAGATGGAGCGATTTTGGTCGCATTAGATTTTGCAATCTTTTGAGCTTTTTATTTGATTATGACATCATTTAAAAAAACCAAATACCCATTTTTAACCGCTCATCCACAAGATTTCGAAAGAGGATGAATGCAAGCAATTGCTTGGTATAAATGATTATGAATCATTGTTTTACCAATCATTGCTGCTGCAATTGTTCCGATATTTTATGCAATTAGTGTGGCAATGACTGGGATGAATGTTTCAACTGGCCAAATTCTAGTTTATATTTTTGTTCCAATTTTAATTTCAATCAATAATATTGTTTATTCAATCATCATCACAAGAAGTGTTAAACATCTTGAGACAACAGGTGAATTTGAATTAAAAAATAGATAGGAGAACAAAATGACAAAAAAAGAAATGAGTGAAAAAGGGATGGTTTTAGTTGGTTATTCTGGTGATGCCAGAAGTAGCTATCTAATTGCCCTAAAAAAAGCTAAAGAAGGAAAATGAAAAGAAGTGGAAACACTACTAGCTGAGGGAGATGAAATGCTTTTAGAAGCACATCAAGCTCAAACAGAACTCCTTCAAGCTGAAGCTCAAGAAAAATATTCTGATGTAACAATGATAATGGTACATGGTCAAGATCATTTAATGACAACTGTTCTATTAAAAGATCTAATCCAAACATTATTAGACGTTTATCGAAAATAGAAAGGAGAAAGAATTAATGAAAAAATTCTTAACACTTTTCAGTAGCGTTGCTGCGTTGGCAACAACAGCAGCAACTGTTGTTGGATGTGCTGACAGACCAGTCGATTCATTGGCAAACTCTCCCATTAAAATGAAAGAGAAAAATGTTTATGATATAACTTCTTGATCTTCTGATGCCATTAACGCTGCTAAATATAAAGAACATTTCATGTTAGGAATAACTGAAGGTTTCAAAATTGGAAAAATAACATCATTATTGAGTTTTGTTCAAAATGATTATAAACAAACTGATAAACCTTTTATTGCAGTCATGTTAGAGGACTTTAACAAAACTGCAAATCAAAAACTTCCATTAGATGGTGATGCTGATAAATTTACAGCTGATGCACTTGCTAAAAATCTTGAATTTAGTCTTTATGATTTAAATAAAGAAGAACAACCAAGAGTTTCAACTTGAGATGGAACAGATTGAGATTCAGTAAAAACTGATGAAGATGAAAAAATAAATAAAGATCTTTCCATTAAATATCGTGATGATACTAAAGCATTCGTTATTAGTATGGGAATTGAAATTAAACCTCTTAATGTTGAAACAGGTCCGTTTGTTGGTGCTAAAATCAATGTGGGAGAAAACAATAAGGCAGATGCTCTTGATAATTTTTATTCAAAAGAAATCAAAGAGAATTCAGAGTATTACAACCAAACAACAACTCATAAAAAAGGAGAAGATGGAAAAATTCACTTTACATCAAAGGTCTATGATTACCGATATAAAGTGCAATTTAATTTCCAAGTATCATAATGGAAAAAATTAAATTACTCTTACTTGGTAAAAATAACTTTACGTATAAAGAAGATTTATCTAAAGTTATCCAAGATTTAAAAAAAGAATTAATTGTTGAAGAAGCAGAAATGTCTTTTGAAAAATTAATTGAAATAAATGATGAAATTCAAACTAAGAAATTTGATCGCTTAGTGATCATTGAAGATTTTGGGTCATTACCTTTCATGGTTTTGGCTAAATTCCACAGCAACATTGTGGCTCAAATTTCTGACGAATATTCATCACACATGACAAGTGAACATAATGGTTCAAACATTATGGTCATTGGTTCTCAATTAACAGGAAAGGACACTATTCATAATGTTGTCAAACAATATGTAGCCACTGATTTTGCAGCTGGTAGACATATGGTTCGAATTGATATGTTGAATGAACTGGTTTAAGATGAAAATTGCTATTGGATGTGATCACATCGTCACTGATGTGAAAGATAAAGTAAAAAAAATGCTTGAAAATGATGGGCATGAAGTTATTGATTGTGGAACTTTCGATTTCGAAAGAACACATTATCCGATTTTTGGACGCAAAGTTGCGATGCAAGTCAATGAAAAAAAAGCTGACTTTGGTGTGGCAATTTGTGGAACTGGTGTCGGAATTAGTAACGCAGTGCAAAAAACATTTGGAGCAAGAACTGTTCTTGTTCGTGATGCAATTACTGCAATTGATGCGAGAAAAAATTATGATGCAAATGTAATTTCTTTTGGTGGAGCTGTTACAGGAACTGGCCTAATTTATGAAATAATTAAAAAATTTATTTCAACTAAATATGAACCAACCCCTGCAAAAGATGAGCTAATTAAAAAAATAAATAGTTTAATCACAGTTAAAAAATTTGAAGATAATTTATTTGATGAAGAATTAACTAAATGAGATAAAGGACTTTATCACGACTAAAAAATTTGAGTTTTAAACTCAAATTTTTTTTAATTTCTTGGCCAAAAATCCTTGTTGATTGCACATTTTAGAGCATTTGTGGTTAAAAATATTCCATCATATTGATAATTATTTCTCAAATTATGTAAAAAGATGGAATATTTTCACCAATTTCTAAAATTTTTGTCTTATAATGGAATTAACATTTATTAGACACGGTGTCTATTCAGAACTTTAAAGAGAATTGTCGGTTGGTGCAAGACATAAGGGATGGATAAACATTACTACTAATTGCCAAGGTGTTACGTTAAGCGCGTCAAAGCTTTAATTGAGATAACGTAAGTTATGAATTAGGATGGTACCGCGGTGTAAATCGCTCCTAAACATTAAATAGAATTTAATTTTTAGGAGGTTTATATGAAAATTAAATTATTAGATGGTTCAATTAATGAATACAACAAATCAATGACAATTAAAGAAATTGCTGTTGATTTATCAACTAGTTTGGGTAAAACAGTGATCGCTGGAAAAGTCGATGGACTTTTAGTTCCAAGTGATTTTATTGTTGAAAAAGATGCTCAAGTCGAAATTGTTGTCAACAAATCCGAGTTGATTGAAGAAATTGTCAATGCAACTGCTGGGTTTTTAACAATGGTGGCGATTAATAAAATTGATCGCAATGCGATTAATGCTGAAATCAGTTACAAAAAAAATGACATGGAATTTAACGCAACTTTTTTTGCCGATCCACGATGAAAATTAGACCAAATTGAAAGTTTACAAAATGTTGTGAACCAATTAATGGATAAAAATAAAATTGCTTACAAAGCAATTGATGGCAAAATTCTTGACCAAGAATTTAGCCAAAACAAATATTTCTTAGAATTAGGTAAAGAATATATTGCCAAAAATGGGATTGCTTTTTGTTATGAATTAGATGGTGTCAAAGTGGTAACTGATCAAGTGATTTTATTAGACTTATCATTTATTAAAGCCATTGAATTACAACAATTAACTGGTTCATATTGAAAAGATAGTGCTAAAAACGAAATGTTACAACGTGTTCATGGACTAGCAGCGACTGGTAAAAAAATCCTTGAAGAGAAAAAAGCGATGATTGAAGAACGTAAAAGTAACGATCACCGTGAAATCAATAAACGCTTAAAACTATTTGGTTTTGACCCGTTAATTGGTGCTGGATTACCATTATGATTACCAAATGGGGTAATTATTAAAGATGAAATCAGAAAATTTATTAATGAAAAACGTTGAGAATATGATTATTTAAAAGTAACAACACCAGTCATTGGAACTGTTGATCTTTACAAAACTTCAGGTCATTGAGCACATTATAAAACTGATATGTTCCAACCTTTCAAAGCTGGAAATGACGAAGAATTTATTCTTCGTCCAATGAACTGTCCTCACCATATTGCAGTTTTTCGTCAAGAACCACATACATATAAAGAATTACCAATGCGTATTTGTGAGGATGCTTTCCAACATCGTTATGAATCAAGTGGTTCATTAACAGGGTTAGAACGTGTGCGTGCGATGGAAATTACAGATACTCACATCTTTGTTCGACCAGACCAATTAGCAGCAGAGTTTAAATCAATTTATAAAATGGTGAAAGAAATTTTAGATACTTTCCACATTGAAATTGATTACCTATCATTTAGTGTGCGTGATCCTTTAGATAAAGAAAAATTCTTTGATGATGATAAAATCTGAAATGAAGCTGAAGCACAATTAGAAGCTGTGTTAAAAGATATGGGTGTTGAATACAAGAGAATGGTTGGAGAAGCGGCTTTCTATGGACCAAAATTTGATATTCAAATCAGAACTGTGCAAAACCATGAAATCACAGTTGCAACCATTCAATTAGACTTTGTCCAACCACTTAAATTTGATGTGACATATATTGATGCTGACCAATCATTGAAACGCCCAATTATGATTCACTGTGCTCAAATTGGAACTTATGAACGTTTTATCGCAACTTTACTAGAACAACACAAAGGGGCGTTACCATTGTGATTATCACCAAACCAAGTAGAAATTATTGCCGTTGGTGGTCCTGAATCTGAAGCGTATGCTGAAGATGTGAAAAACATGTTGAGAAAACAATATATTCGAGCACGAGTTGATGCAAGAGATGAACGTTTGGCTTGAAAAATTCGTGAAGCTCAAATTCACAAAATTCCTTACCAACTTGTTTTAGGACCAAATGAAGTGAAAAACAATTCTGTTAACTATCGTCAATATGGTGGTGAAGAATTGATTGAAATTTCAAAAAACGACTTCTTAAACAAAGTTTTACAAGAAATTAAACTAAAAAAATAATGCAAAATCCAAAAACCACATCATTTTAATAATGATGTGGTTTTTTGTACTTGGTTGTAGTCTTTTATAAATATTATGTTTAATTTCTTGTGAGTGGTAAAAAAATGTTATAAACATTTTGGACAATTTTTAAAACTTCAAGTTTTATCAAATTGATAACAATAATAATGATTAAGTGAGAGGAATCAAATTATGAAAAAAATACTAACAATCTTGGGAAGTGTTGGAATGGTTGTGTCAACCACTGGAGCGACGTTAACTGTAACTTCATGCACAAATCACAAAGATTTATCACAAATGACAGAACAACAAAAACCAATTGTGCTTTCTCAGATATCAGAGATAGAAAATCAACTAAGGATTTGAAAAGCAATTCACGCTTTTGCATCTGGAGCTATTGAAAAAACCGATTATGAAATTTTATATTATCGAACAGGGGTTAAAATTATGGCAACACCAACTTCTTCAAAGCTAAATGGTGAAATCAAAATTATATTTACTGAAAAAAGAAATATTGATCATTTATGAGGTACAACTGATGGAGACATTCCAGTTGTTGGGGCAAAGAAAAATATTGCTAAAGCAATGATCATCAGTAGAATTAATACAGCACGATGAATTGGAGAAAATCCAATTACAGAACAAGACGTTGTTTTTGAAGGTTCTGCATTGGCTGGTTCAGGAGACGAAATAGTTGCAGGACATTTATATGTCACAGCTAAGGAATCGACTAGATTCAATGGTTGATTCGTGATTAATATCGTTTAATCATTATTTAGATGAAACAACACAAAAAGTAGCAATTCAATTGGATTGCTACTTTTTGTGTTTGAGATATTATTTTAAATATTGTTGCCTCAATGATGATTAGAAATCTAATTTGCAAATAAGTTCTATATCTTGTCCAAGTTTCTTAAGATAATCAAAATGATCGAAATGGTGACAACAATAAAAAGTGATCAATTTATTCATTTGTTTTTATTGCTCATAATGCTTAAATCTCTCCAAATCTTTTTAATGTTTCCAGTTATTTGATAACTTCGTATTTTCCTTGGGCAGCTAATTCATTACCCCCACCTTTAGCCACGATATCTTTTTGATTTCTTAAAATTTCAACAGCTGAAGCTTTACCTTTTAATGATTCACTAATTGTGACATAAATGAAATTACCTTCTTCTGATTGGCTTTTTAAAATCACAATCAGGTCAGCATAATTTTTCTTGAATTCTTCACCAATACTTCTTAAAACGGTGATGTTTAAATTATCTTTTTCGAACTTAATTTCATTGATGCCATCAGCATTTAATTGCGGTTTAAGATCTTTAATTTCTTGAAAAATATTGGCTTCATTTTTTTTCGCAACTTCTTTTTCTAAAATTCGAAGCAATTCAGACAATTCATCAAGTTGAGTTTGAAATAAATGAATATTTTCTCGATTGTGTTCAATCAATTGGATTTCATTAATCGCATGATCAATGTTTTTATTACAGTTTTCATTTTTCATGCCGTTATATTTAGCAATTAGTGACCCAAGTTTTTTGTTTTGTTCATCCAACAAATTATCATAATGGTTTTTAACTGTTTCATAGCTTGTTAATGCTTTAATACGGAATCGACCATTCCCTTTAGATTCCAGATTGGTAATCACATAATCTTCTAAATCTTTAGTATTTGGCACGTGGGTTCCAGCACAAAGTTCACATGAAAAATTACCAAATCTAATAATTCGAACAAGTGTATCTTCATCAAATTTATCACCATCAAAAGAAAGCGCATGATATTTATTAATTGCTTCATCTGGGGTTGTGAAATGGATTTCTCTAGCGATTGCATCATGAATACTTTTCAAAGTTAGACTTTGAATTTTAGCCAATTCTTGTTGAGTCACAGCACGGTGATATGCAAAATCTTTGCGCATTCCGTGTTCATCATTAAATGAGGTTGTGTGATCTAAACTTGGTCCTAAAACTTCGTAAGCTGCAGCTGTTGTTAAATGGGTGGCTGTATGGTTTTTCATTGTTAATAAACGTTTAATTTTATCAACCTTGGCATCAACCTTGTCCCCAACTTTTAACTCGCCTTGGATTTCAATTTCGTGAATATTAATCCCTTCACTTGTTGGTTGGACATCAATTATAATCCCACTTCCTCCAGCTCATTGAATAGTTCCACGATCATTGATTTGTCCACCTTTTTCAGCATAAAATGGTGTTTGATCAAAAACGGCATAAACAACTTGGTTGTGAGCTTGTTTGATTTCATTAATTCCATCATGTAATAAAATGACATTAACCCCTTTTGCCTCTAAATTTTCTTCGCCAACAAATTCAGATTTTAAATCTGAAGATTTAAAATCATTTTGTTCTTTAATAAAATTTCTTAATTTTTCCATAGTCATGTTCTCCTTCGATATTTGCACATATATTAATTATAAGCAATTTTGACAACGATATTTATAATAGTGGTCTGTTAATTTTACAAAAAATTACTAATTTTTGTGCCTAGAACCCTACATAAAACACCTCTTTTATTATATAATTTCAAAGTAGGTGAAACAATGAATAAAAAAATTAAAGGAATCGGTGCTAGTGAAGGAATTGCTGTTGCAAAAGCCTTAGTTCTTGTTGAAGAACACATGAACATTGAACAAAAACAAGTTTCAGATATTAAAGCTGAAATTGAAAAATTAGAAAATGCAATTTCAATTTCTGTTGAAGAATTAGAAAGTTTAAGACAATCAACAGAAAAAAAACTTGGTGAAGAAAAAGCCGCCATTTTTGAAGCGCATAAAGATATTGCCGCAGATCCAGCGATGAAAGATGAATATTTGGAAATGATTAATAGCCAAAAAGTCAATGCTGAATTTGCTGTACATACGATTGCAAATAATTATTATAGTATGTTTATGGAAATGGATGATCCATATTTCAAAGAAAGAAGTGCTGATATTAAGGACGTTTCTTCAAGAATTATCAAACATTTAATGGGGATTAAAATTGTTGATTTAACAACAATTAAAGAAGAAGTGATTATTGTTGCTGAAGATTTAACTCCAAGCCAAACTGCGCAATTAGACAAAAAATTTGTTAAAGGATTTGCAACTAATATTGGGGGAAGAACTAGTCACGCTGCAATTATGGCCAGAAGCTTAGAAATTCCAGCCGTTTTAGGGTTAAAAACAATTACAAGTGATGTCAAAGATGGAGAAGTTTTTGCCTTAGATGGAACTCATGGAATTGTTGAACTTGGTCTTGACCAAAAAATCATTGATCAATACCAAGTTCAAGCCGAACAATTTATTGCTTTTAAAAATGAACTAAAAAAATTCAAAGATGTCCCAACAAAAACCAAAGATGGACAAGAAAAATTAATTGAAGCAAATATCGGTTCACCAACTGATGTTGAAGGTGTCATTGAAAATGGGGGCGAAGGAATTGGGTTATTCCGTTCTGAATTCTTATACATGGACAACGATCATTTCCCAACTGAAGAAGAACAGTTTGTGGCTTATAAAAATGTGATGGAATCAATGAATAATAAAGTTGTAATTATTCGTACATTGGATATTGGGGGAGATAAAAAATTATCTTATTTTGAATTCCCACATGAAATGAATCCATTTTTAGGGTATCGTGCAATTCGTTTCTCTTTAGATAAAAAAGAAATTTTCCGTGACCAAATTCGTGCTTTGTTAAGAGCTTCTGTTTTTGGACAATTAGGAATTATGTTCCCAATGATTGCAACAGTTGATGAATTTAAAGATGCTAAAGCCTTTGTTGAAACATGCAAAAAAGAATTAGACCAAGAAAATATTGCTTATGACAAAAATGTCCAAGTCGGAATGATGGTTGAAATTCCAGCTGCCGCTGTTAATGCTGATCAATTTGCTAAATATGCTGACTTCTTCTCAATTGGAACTAACGATTTAGTCCAATATTCAATGGCTGCAGACCGTATGAGTGAAAAAGTTTCGTATTTATACCAACCAACTAATCCATCATTGCTACGTTTAATTAAAATGACCATTGATGGAGGACATGCCCAAAATCGTTGAGTCGGAATGTGTGGCGAAATGGCTGGAGATGTTCAATCAATTCCATTGTTAATGGGATTAGGATTAGATGCTTTCTCAATGAGTGCTTCTTCAATGTTACGTGCTCGTCAATTGATGAGTCAAATCGACATGAAAGATGCTGAAAAATTAGCCAACAAAGCATTACAATTAGAAACTGATGAACAAGTTCTTGCTTTAGTTGATGATTTCTTAAACAACTTAAAATAATCTAAAAAAGTGATTTTGAATCACTTTTTTAATTTAAATTATCCATTTTCGAAATCAAAGAATATAATTGAAGTGATCATTAAGTAGTAAATGATTAAAGTGTAGCAAGATGTATCTCTTGTAGCGGTTGGGTCAATACGTTGATCCAACTGCGTTTTTTATCTAAAATTTATTCTTAAAGCTTTATCCTTTGAAAAAGGATGTGTTAAAAATATTGTTTTTGTCCCAAAAAATATTATCTTTGTCCCAAAAAATAATATCTTTGTCCCAAAAATATTAATTTTGTCCCAAATTAATGCTAATTCATTTTTGAATTTGTATATAATAAGGATAAAGAATTATGGAGGTTATTTGAATGAATATTGCAGATAAAGAATTATTAAAAATTGCTGAATTTATTTCAAATCAAGTAGAAAATACAGAATCGTTGCAGATTTTAAAAAAAATACACCAGTTGTTTGTTGAAAGCAATTTAAATAATGAGTCAAAAATCCTTCTTGATATGATGGGGAATAGAAATACTAGTTCAAAGACTTCTTCTCAATTTAAAAACATGCAGCCAATAAAAATTTTAAAGTTAGAGAATCATATAGAAGATATGATGGAACTAGATCATGAAGAAGAAAAAATTTTAAATTTAATTAGCAATGAAAAAATTATTTATAAGATGAAAGGATTGAAAATCTTAATAACAGGAAGACCAGGAACGGGTAAAACAACATTTGTAAAAAGTATTTGCAAAGCATCTGGTAGACAACTTTATTCAATAAATGCATCAAAATTAATATCTTATAAATTAGGAGAAACACAAAAAAATATTGATTTAGTCTTTGAGGAAATTAGAAGTGTCTATGATAATTCAATAATTTTAATCGATGAATTTGATTCTATAATAGGGTCTAGAGATTTAGATATGAACAATGAATATCACAGAATGATAGGAAATTTTAATAAGTCATTGGATGATTTGCCAAACGGTTCCATTTTATTTGCAATTTCAAATAGAGACGACCTGATTGACGAATCTACAGTTAGAAGATTTAATGTAAGAATCAAAAAAAACGATATTGATATTGATAAAATGATGAGCATGTTTTTACATAAAGTTGCTGAATTTGAATTAAAAATCGATGAAAAAGTATTGTATAAAATATTAAAAAATAGTTTGGATAAAATAAGTTATGCAATTGTTGATGAGGTTGTAACTAAGAGTTTAATTCATAATCAAAGTTTAGTAAAATCTTTAATTGAAATTTTGCAATTGGACACCACTGATCTTATTGGATTTGATATTACTTACCGGGATTTAGAAAATGCAATGGGGGTTTCTAAATCAACACTTCAAAGAAAGGCTAAAGTTAAATAATGTCCAAAATTATTATATATAGTCAACCTAAAACCAAACTTAATAAGTTTACGGGAAGAAAATTTTCATTTGAAAAATGAAACTATGATATGAAAAAAACCATAAATGATTCAATAGAATCATTAAAAAATATTAAAAAGTATTTTTTAGATTTCCAAGAGTTTGCAGAATTTCCTGTGACGGTTTCGTATAAAAGGGTTGTCCCTAAAACATTTAGGATTCAAGCGATTTTAGTAAATCATGAGTTTTCTGGACCGAATCAAATAGGGTCTAAATATATTTTCAATCGTAATAATAAGTTAGAACGCATAGATGTAATTTACTCTTTATCTATTTCTGATTTGGATAAAACAATCGACAATATGTGCGAGGTTGAAGATTTCATATTGAAAAATCCCATTTTTCAAAAGGAAGTTACTGAAATAACCAATTCTAATCAAAAAGCTGAAGAAAAAAACCAAAAAATAAAAGAACTAATAACTCTTAAATACAGTTCATTAAAAACTATGCATAAAAAGTTGTTAGACGATTTTGTGAATATACTTGAATTAAAAATAAATTTAATAGAACCATTTGAAAAAACACCAATTTTTTCATTCCTAGATCTTAAAATCAATAATTTCAATAAAATTATTGATTTACTTTTAGATAATGGAATCGATATAAGTGAAGAATCTTTAATTGCTTCAGAGTTTTGAAATATCGATATTGAAAAAGTCAATCAAATTGTTACAAAATATCCATTTATTTTTTCACAAACTATGAATGATATTGAAATTGATTTAGATGTTCAAGAATTCATTCAAAGCAGCAAAGTGGAATTGCCCATTATAAAAAATGAAGATATTAATAAAACCGTGATCGGTCTTATAGATTCTCGAGTTAAATATATTGATGAATGATGAGAACAAAAATTTATTGAAAGCCAATATGATATGTTGGAAATCCATCAAAACGAAGATTTGGATCACGGAACACAAGTTGCGTCAATAATTTCATTAAATGATTTTATAAACGAAGAAAAAGATGGATTAGGGATATTTAGAGTTAGATCTTTTAATGTTTTACCAAAGGGAAGAATTTTAACATCCATGTTAATGCGTAAAATACATAAAATTATTTCAGAAAATTATCATGAAATTAAAATTTGAAACATTTCTTTAGGTTCTGAGAAAAGTTATAACGAACTAATAATAACTCCTTTTGGAAAATTGATAGATAAATTACAATTTGAATTTGGAGTTCAAATTGTAACATCTGCTGGTAATTCAGAAAATAGAAATTTAAGTGCTCCAGCAGATTCTTTAACATCTATATCTGTGGGGAGTTTATATAAATCAAGAACAACTGGAAAAGTTCTAGAATGAGAAAGGTCTGGATCTGGAAAAATATTTGGAATGTATCAAAAACCGAATTGTTATGAATTCGGAAACAATAGGGGTAATCCATATTGGGGTGGACCAATTGTTCATTCATTACCTGGTTTATCTGAGAACTTAAAGATTGAAAATGGAACTTCATTTTCAACGCCATTGGTAACTAGAAAAGTTGCATATTTAATTGAAAATTTTAAAATTTCTCCCCAAAGTGCGAGAGCGGTGATCAATTATTTATCGAAATCAAATTCACATGGTATTCCAGATCTTGAAATATTAAAAGGTGAAAATGATATTTTTATTTTTATAGAAGGTTTTATTGATACAAAAGGCAAATATGAAATCGATGTAAATCTTCCTATTAATAGTTCAAATAAAACAGAATTTTCAGCTTCGTATTCTGTTTGTTACAACATTCCTAATGAAATAGAAATCGGAGATGAATATTCTCCTTTAGATATAAGTTTTAGGTTAGCTCAAAAGAATGGGTCCTCACGAAGTAATATATTAAGTCCAATATCAAAAAAAGATAGCGTTGATGCTGACGAAAAGGCTTTAAAGGAATATTTTGGAAAATATAATCCGAATACAGTTGTTTTTGATAAGAATTTTAGTGAAAATAACCCAATTTCATTAAAGAGTAAAGAGTCTTTTTCTTTTGTTGTTGAAAGAATGGATCTACTTAATCATGGGATTCCTTCTGTTGAGTATGGAATTATGGTGCATTTAAAAGAGATTGCAGAGAATTCATTAATAAATTTTGAAGAATTAAATTTTGAAAACATAATTTCAATTTTCAATTATGGTGATATCGATATTGATATCGAATTGTAATCAAGAAAGTATTAATGTGAATACGATTAAAGATGATTTTTTGTAATTTTTTACAAAATTTTACTGCAAAATCTAATTTTGTTTATAAAATTTTGTATTAACAAGCAAAAAAAAGATAAAATGATTATGTAGTTAATAGCGCTTGTATAAACCAACATAACGGGTTGGTGTTTCTACAATTAGACCGATCTAATTACTATAAGTTACTATTGAACTTTGCTGCAAAGCTCTATTAATTACGGGATAAAAACCAAATTAATAGAGCTTTTTTGTTTAAACACTTTCACCTAGTGGCTTATTTTTAAATTTTCTATTTTTGGTTTTAAGAAAATAGGAGTTTAATGAACAAGAATAAAACATTTAAAGCTGATAAAAGCTTAAAACAAAATTATCTTCAGAATAATAAAATCGCTAAATATTTTAAATTTAGTGATTTTAATACATCTTTTAAAAAGGAAATTATTGGTGGAATTAGTACCTTTTTATCAATGATCTATATTTTATCAGTTGAACCAAACTTATTAGGAAAAGCTCAAAGTGTGGCTGATCCAAACCAATTTATGAATGCCGGGGGTGTGTTTGTCGCCACTGCCCTAACTTCATTTGTTGCCACATTTATCATGGGGGTTTGTGCCAATGTCCCAATTGCACTAGCCCCAAGCATGGGGCTCAACGCGATGTTTTCCTTTAACATTGCCAATCAAGGTGGGATTGGTTATGAAGGAGCATTAATTGCGACAACAATTTCTTCAATTATCTTTTGTATTATGTCAGTGACAAAATTACGAGTGATGTTAATCAAAAGTTTACCGCACTCAATTCACTTAGCGATTGGGGTTGGAATTGGATTTTTCATCGCTTATGTCGGAATTGTGAATATGGGTTGAGTTGAAAAATCAGCATCAGGTTTACCAGTTGCTAATTTATCAAATTTTAAATTAAATTACCCAGGGATAATTTTAGGAACTGTGGTTCTATTTGGGGCGATTATCTTATTTTATAAAAAGTTCTTTGCCCCAATTATTGTCATGCTAATTGGGGGATTTATTATTGCAATTATTTTAGCCAATGTAACTGATAATGAAGCAATTCAACATTCATTTGGGGCTGCCAAATGAAAAGCTGGACAATGGAATTATGATGAATTTAAAGGGTTCTTTTCGAATCTAGAAAATACATATAAACAATTTTTAAACCCAGTGATTTGAGCTAAACCAACAATGTATATCTCAATTTTTATCTTTATTATTTTAAACTTTTTTGATGCGACAGGAACATTGACAAGTGTCAATATTGAAATGAATCGTGCATCTGGGTTAAACCAACAACTTTCACATAAAGCCTTAGTGATTGACGCTGGGGCAACTGTTTTAGGATCTGGACTAGGAGTTTCACATATGGCATGTTACACAGAGAGCTGTGTTGGAATTATGCAAGGGGCGAGAACTGGTTTTGCCAACATCATTACAAGTTTTGGCTTTCTTTTAAGTTTAGCTTTATTTCCCATTTTTAGAATGATGCCTGATTGTTTAAGTGGGGCGGCTACCGTCTTTATTGGAACTGTGATGATTAAATCAATTATGGATATTGAATGAAGTAAAACCGAAATTGGACTTGGAGCCTTTTTCACAATTCTCTTTATGATTATTACCTATTCAATTGCCAATGGAATTGTTGTAGGAATTATTGCTTATTCAATTGGGGCGATTGCTACCAAACGCGCTAAACAAGTTCATTACTTAGTCTGGATCTTAGATTTTGTCTTCGTGATCTACTTAGTGGCTTACGCCTTTATGAATTAGATATGCTTTAAAACTCATTTTTTACCAATTGAAATTACAAGTGTTGCACTTGTGATTTCAATTGGTATTTTTTGTTTCTTTAATCAAAAAATACTAGCTTTTGCTAGTATTTTAGTTTTTACATAAATATGCTGAGATTGATTATCTTTTGGCTAATCTTTTTAATGCACCCATTACATATTTATCTTTTTTAATATTTTTTTCTCAAGAGTCAATATTTGCAACGACTCAATCATAATTTTTTTCTTCCATAACAAACGACCTCCTGTTATTTGAATTAATTATGTTCTTTAAATTAAAACATAATTGTTTTTGATGTTTATTAAAACATTTTTTAATGTGTAAAAATTTGCAAAGCTAAAATAGTTAAATGCAATTATATTTACTATCTTTTAGCCAATCTTTTTACTGCACCCATTATATTTTTATCTTTTAAAATTGTTTTTTCTCAAGAGTCAATATTTGCAACGACTCATTCGTATGTTTCTTTCATGTCATCCATAATAAATTACCTCCTTATTTTTATTAATTATACCTTCTAAATGAAATAAACAATTCTTTTTTCATGTATTTATCTTCTAATATCAATGAATTTTAAAATTATTTTTAAGAGAAATAGTCTAATCAAATTCAAAAAATGTAAAAATTAAATTATTAAGATAAAAAGTACAAAAAGACTAATAGAAAAACTATGTACAAGTTGATTAACTCGATGTTGCCAAAAATTGGGCTTATAACAGGCATTTCATGAGCTAACATATTTATTTAGTAGTTAAAGATATAACATAAAGAGAAACATTAAAATGACCACTATAGAAATAATTATTTTATTGTTTTGCTTAACCATTTTGATTGCTTTTTTAGGTTCACTTTCTGGAGTTGGGGGTGGGGTCTTATATGTTCCTTTATTTTTACTAATTTTGACTTCAAAATCTATGGAATAAATTAAATTTATTTCGACTTTTCTAGTTTTTATTAGCACCACTTTTAATGTTGTTCTTGAATCCTTTAAAAAGAATATTAATTATCTGATTCTTATAGTTGCTGTTTTTTTCACAACCCCAGCCATCTTTTTAGGTAATTATTTAAACACGCTTTTTAATGCTTTTATCATTTAAATCATTATGATTGTCTTTTTAGGAATTGTCACGATTTGTTTAATCTTGTCAGAATATGTTTTTAAAAAGAAGACCCAACAAATAATTGTTGATAAAAAAGCTTTTTGTTGATCAAGATTAATCAACAAAAAGCTATCAAAATTAATATTTTAAAAGTGGCGTTCATTTCCTTTTTTTGCAGGAATTATTACCGCATTAACAGGAATGGGGGTGGGGCAATTATTATACCTATCTTACTACTTTGATGTTTTTTAAACATGAAACAAGCAACCCCAATTAGTCATACAAAAATTATGGTTTCAAGTTTAATGAACTTATTAGTTAATTATCAAATGTTTGGTCAAGGTGATCTTGGATTAAATTATTTACTTCCCATATCTTTTGCAGCACTTGGTGCAACTTTTTTAGCTTTTTATCTAAAAAAGTATTTTACAAAAGAAATTTATATTAAATGACTGTTAATCCTTTAATCTGAGCATCAATGATTAAAATGATTATTGATCTTGTTTAATAATTAAATATGTTTGTAAGATTGAAGATTTGGTGTTGAATAGAAAAACACACTAATTCAACAATATGCCAAAGAGATATTCTAATTTGTAATTATAGATTATAGGAAATTGATTAAATATATGATTAAAATGATACATTTGTAAATTAATAACTTATTTAAGCCCCACAGACAAATAAAAATCACACTTATAAAAAGTGTGATTTTTAAGTTTTATACTATTTTTCAATATGTTTTTTGTATTTATTTTATGCTTTTTTTTCAAAAGTTACATCAGCAAACCCAGTGTGAGTTGTTGAAGATTTAACTTCAATTTTAGCTGTAGTTGCATCTGCAGCTAATTCATCTTTAATTTGTAATTCATCTTTAACTAATTTTGCATTTGGGTTTTTAGCAATAAATGCATCAATAACTGCATCTTTAGTAGTATCTACTTCTAATTTCCCTAATGTTTTGACAAGAGTTCCAATATCTGTTTTAGAACCTTCAACTGGTTTTTTTTCAAAAGTTACATCAGCAACCCCAGTGTGAGTTGTTGAAGATTTAACTTCAATTTTAGCTGTAGTTGCATCTGCAGCTAATTCATCTTTAATTTGTAATTCAGCTTTAACTAATTTTGCATTTGGGTTTTTAGCAATAAATGCTTCAATAACTGCATCTTTAGTAGTATCTACTTCTAATTTCCCTAATACTTTGACAAGAGTTCCAATATCTGTTTTAGAACCTTCAACTGGTTTTTTTTCAAAATTTACATCTACAAAACCTTTGTGAGTTGTTGAAGTTGATTTAACTTCAATTTTAGCTGTAGTTGCATCTGCAGCTAATTCATCTTTAATTTGTAATTCATCTTTAACTAATTTTGCATTTGGGTTTTTAGCAATAAATGCATCAATAACTGCATCTTTAGTAGTATCTACTTCTAATTTCCCTAATGTTTTGACAAGAGTTCCAATATCTGTTCTTTTATCTTCAGTTGGTGTTTTAACTGTAAAAGTTACTGTAACATCTCCGTTAAATATACCTTGACCAATAATTTTTGCTGATTTGTTATCTGTTCCTACTTCAATTTTAATATCTGTAGCTAGAAGATTTGCACCAGCATTTACTTTATTAATTGTTGCTAAAATAGTTTCTGGTTTAACATCAGCGATTTCACCTAAAGCAAGAGTTTTGATCACTTCTTTAATAGATTTTACTGGTTGTCTACTTGGTTCAACAATAACTGTGAATTTTGTCTTCAACAATTCAAGTTTTGGAGCTGCCGCATCAGTTTTAGTTCCTGGTGTTACTGGTGCTTTTTTTGTCCCTTGTAATACGATTGTAGCTTTACCTTCTTTTAAACCTGTAAAACTAATTACTCCGTTTTCAAGTTTTACTTTATCTAAAACTGGTTTTGGTTTTTCTGCATCCGCTTTTGTAGCTGGTGCTGGAACAAAACCTTCTTCATAGGCTTTTACATCATTGTATCCTTCAACTTCTTTAATTTCATCTCTGGTAAGGTTGATTTCACCATGTTTACCAACTTTTATTGTTGAATCAGATACTTTAGCATCATTTTTGCCAGGGTTACATGCAACAACTGTTGCAGCTGTTGCAGCAACCATTCCAACACTTCCTAATAATGTTAATAATTTTTTCATTCTTTCTTTTTGAACTCCTTTTATTTCATAATGTTTTTTATTTGCACATCTCAATCAAATTCTTCAATTAAATAAAAACTTTCGGAGGATTTATTTGAAAAGATTTAATGATATTTTGATTTAAATGTCCGCAAATCATAGTTATTATATTTTTTTTTTTTTTTTATTTGCAAACATTAAAAATCGAAAAAGTGAATAAATATTGCTATAACTACCTAAAAACCATTAAAAAACATGTTTTTATTTAAAAAGTTCAAAAAAAGTTAAATTCAATATAAGGCCGTAAAACCTTGCACTTGATCATTTTTGGCATATTTAAGATGATCAATGTCCTGTTCAATTTAAGAGTTATATCGCTAATCTGTTTCATAGATAAAATATAGCAAATATCTTTTAATAATCGAGCTCAAAAAAATCACACTATTTTTTAAAGTGTGATTATTGGATTTATTTTTTATAAGTAACTTAAATTAATTTTTATCAAGAGGTGGTTTTTTGCCTGAAGTTGTAATTTTATTAAGCAATGATTTTGACGTTTGTTTAAAATTGGCTTTTGTAAAAATTGTTCTAAAACCTAAGATGTTTTCATGAATATCAAATTTTAATCTTTGGGTTCCACAATTTGCATACATTGGTCTTAAGAAATATAACATAGTTCAACACAAAGTTAAGATCAATGGCATTAAAACAAAAATCATTAAAAAGTATTGGTTTAATAAACTGAATCGACCCATTCCTAAGTAATACATTAAGAATTTGTATAGGTAATTTGGACCTCATCATTTATTTAAATCTTCACCAGCTGGAACTGGTTCAAGCGGATTGTTTGGTGAATATGCCATGTTTCAAACCATTAAGAATGTAGCTAAGAAAATCGCGAATGCGGCTGATCTTCTGATGCTTTGTCAACTCAATTTGGCTTTAGTATAACCGAATAAATAAGTATATAAATAAGCAAACATTAGTCCTAAGTGTCCAAAGTAGTAATTTCAATATCTAAAGTTGTCAAAGCCTCAACTTTTTGTATCAGCAGTTGGAACCACAATCACAATAATTGGGGCTAAAATCGCAAAAGGAAGAAATAAATCTAAATTTAATTTTGATGGGACAACCATCAAAATGATCGCTGTGACAGTTAAAATCGCACACAACTCTCAATACATAAACATCGGATTTAGTGTTCCGTCAGCGAATTTAAAGACAAAAATATCTTTAGTGACAAGAAATCAAATTTCCCCAATTAGTAATCATGAACCCACGATAATTCTCACTCAATAAGTTTTAGCGGTTTTGGCTCAAAACTTATGAAAAATAAATAATGAGGAGATCAAAGCAATTGAGGCAATGAGACTAAAAAGAAATTCTGCTAAATGATCCATAAATAAAATAAGTCCTTTCACTGTTTTTCAACACATAAATTATTATATAACATTTTTAAATTGATAATAATATTCGCATAATGTAAAATAAAATTTGAGATTTATATTCTTAAGGAGAAAATATGTGATTGTTTAAAAAGAAAAACAATGAAGTGAAAATTTTTGCCCCAGTTGATGGGAAAATGATTGGACTAGAATTAGTTGAAGATGATGTTTTCAAAGAAAAAATGATGGGTGATGGTTTTGCCATTGATCCAACTGATGGAGAGTTTGTGGCCCCCATTGATGGAGAACTAGTAACTGCTTTTCCAACTAAACATGCTTATGGAATTAAACATAAAAGTGGAATTGAATTATTGTTACACATCGGAATTGATACAGTAACTTTAAATGGTAAAGGTTTTACTTCATTTGTTGAACAAGGACAAAATGTGCAAGTTGGAGATAAACTAGTGGATGTTGATTTTAAAAAAATCAAAGATAAAGTCCCTTCAATTAAAACTCCAATTATTTTTACTAACGATATGGGTAAAAAAATGGAAATTTTAAAAACTGGGGCAGTTAAAAAAGGTGATTTAATTGCGATTTTCAAATAATTTGAAAAACTCAATTAAAGATTAATAGTGAAAAAATAACACAAAGTTCTTTTGAGAGAACTATTGTGTTATTTTTAATTTTTCAGGAGCAATTTGGTCAGTGATTTTTTTGGGCATTTGAGCACTAGTGACGAAAAGATCAAAAGTGTTAATATCACCCACCTTGTAATAATCACCTTTAATTTTAAATTTATTCGGGTCAATTAAAGCAAATTTCTGGTGGCTTTTTTTCAAAGCTGCTTGATAAACTTCACCTTCTAATTGGTTGTTATTATAAAAATTCAAATTTTCATCAACACTATTGGCAGTAAAGATCCCTTTATCAAAAGAACAAATTTGTTCAATTGTTTTAAGAGCATATTCACCAACAAAACTTCCGGTCGAGGTTTTTAATTCCCCACCAATTAAAATAATCTCTTTGATTTTGGGGTTTCTCCTGGCTTGATTAAAAATATGCAACCCACTTGTCACTAATTGTTTAATTGGGGTTTTAATGTTTTTAACAAACAATTCATTTGTTGTTCCTGGATCCACATAAATGATGTCGTCTTCATTTAAAAGACCAGCAACATATTTACCAATTGCATTTTTAGTTGCGTGATTTAAATTAATTTGTTCGTTGCGCGTTTTTTCAATTTGGTAATTACCAATGTATTTGATTAACCCGGTTTTTAAACTAATTAAGTGTTCTTTTTCAAAAAACGCTAAATCCCGTCTAGCAGTAATGTTGACGATTCCAGCTTCTAATGTCAAGCTAAAGTATTCTTTCAAAGACATTTGTTGGCGTTTTTTCAAAACTTCAACAACAGCGTTTCGACGTTCAATTTTATTCATAATCAATTCCTTCTTCGTTATTAAAATTTTATAGTTTTTTTTATAAAAGTGATAATTTTTTTTCACTTTTTTGTTAAACTAAAGGTAGATTAATTTTAGTGAAAAAAAATTAAATCTAAAAGGAGAGCAATGATTTTAAATTTTACCGAAAAAGAATTAAGAGAAAATAAAGGGATTAACACTTTAACTGAAATTCTGCAACAACCACAAATGTGAATCCAAACTAGTCAAATAATTCAAGAAAATGCCGCTGAAATTCAAAAATTTTTACAAAAAAATTTACACCCAACCACAAAGGTAATTTTAACTGGGGCTGGAACTAGTGAATTTGTTGGTTCATCCCTTGTGAGAGATTTGATTGTGCAAGGAATTGATGCTCAAGTGATTCCAACAACAGATATTGTTTCAAATATTGAAGAATATGTGAATCCAAAAACTCCAACGATTTTAATTTCGTTTGCCCGAAGTGGTAATTCTCCTGAATCTGTGGCAACTTTTAAAATGATGAATCAATTTGTGGAAAAGATTCAGCACATCATTATTACTTGTAATAAAGATGGGGCATTATTACAAGTTGCCACAGACCAAAAAAATTGTTTAAAAATTGTTTTACCAGAACAAACAAATGATCAATCATTTGCGATGACTTCAAGCTATTCAAGTATGGTGGTGGCATGTTTAATGGTGTTTAATATTTTTGAATTTGATCGTTATGTTAAAAGAGTCGAACAATTAGCAGTTTCGGTGTCTTTAAATATCAAAACACATTATCAAGAAATTGCTAAGCTTGCTCAAATGCAACATGAACGCATTGTTTATTTAGGATCTGGAAATTTAAATGGGATTGCTCAAGAATCACATTTAAAAGTTTTAGAACTTACAGCTGGGGCAAAAACAGCATTTTACAACACCCCACTTGGATTTAGACACGGTCCAAAATCGGTTTTAAATCAAGAAAGCATTGTGTTCTTATTTATGAATCAAGACCCATATAAAAGAGTTTATGACCTTGATTTATTAAAAGAATTAAGTCATCAAAAACAAGCAAAAACTTTAGTTGTTTTTGATTATAAAAATAATTTGGAAACTAAAGCATTAGCAAACTTTTATTTTGATTGTGAATTTCAAGAAGATTCAACGGCTTTATTGGGATTAAATTATATTGTTTTGACGCAATTATATGCTTTTTATAAGTCACTTGATAATGGCAAAACCCCCGACAACCCTTGACCATCAGGGTTAGTTAATCGGGTTGTTGCTGGGGTTATAATTTATGAGAAAGAAGTTTTAAAATAAAATGACCAATATATCCCATGAAGCCATGCTTGGATTGATTATCGCGACAGGAATTATGTTACCAATTTTAATTGCAGCCCTTGTTTATTGATCAATAATTTTTTATAAAGAAAAACGCGAGTTAAAAATTCGCGAAACAAAATTTACCAACCGTTACTTTAAACTTTTTATTTTATATCTCTTAATTTTATTTACGCTTGCTGATTTTTTGGTCTTCATTGTGTTTATTAGCACTTATTTTAAGTAGAAACGAGGAAATATGAATTGAGAAAAATGAGTTATTCCAGTCATTGTGGCGGTGGTTTTAGTTTTAGGTTTTTGTTTCTTTTCGTTTTTGCATATTGCCAACAAAAGAAATAAAAATTTTATCAATTTATCCAAAATTATCACCGATATTGAAAGCAATTATCATTTAATTCCAACCACCAAAATTCAAGATATGAATTTTGGGATTAAAGTCTTTGATAAATCTTTAGATCTTTACATTGAAAAATCAGCTTACATTCAAAAACGCCGAATCAATCATTCACTAATGCTTTTTGATGCTTATTTAGATTCCAATCGAAAACAAAATCAAGAGATTAAAACTAGTGATGGTCAAATGCACATTGACCACCAACAAAAGGTGATTGAATTGATTGTTCCAGGCTCACCTAATCAAAGTTTTAAAATTGAAGATCTTTTCTATTTAAAAACAGTTTATGACTTTAAAACCAAAGCCTTAATTTTTGAAATTGTTTGTTACAACAACACCCAATCTGTGAAATTTCAGTTGCTAACAGAACCAGATTTATGAGCATTTAACCAACTTATTTTTGATTTAATCAATCAAAAATAAGTTGGTTTTTATTGTCTGATTAAAAACTTAAAAAAATTTTAAAAAAAGTGATAAAAATTTATCACTTTTCTATTTTTAGGAATACAATAATTTATGAGAAAGGAAAAACTCAAAATGAATTTTTTAAAATTAAAAAAACAAAATTCAAACAATCTTCAACCTTCTAATTCACGAGTAATTTGAAGTAGAATTTTTGCCAGACTGCAAATGCTGGGAAAAGCATTATTATATCCAATTGCGATCCTACCGTTTGCAGCTTTGTTAAACCGTTTTGGAACGTTGGGAATGGATTTAAATCCCATCGAAGACGGAGTTAGAAACGTTGGAAATTGAATTGGATTTATTATTTCAAGACCAGGGGCCATTGTTTTTGATAACTTACCATTATTTTTTGCAATTGGAACTGGTTTTGGATTAGCCAAAGAAAACCGTGGTGAGGTTGCTTTGGTAGCAGCATTGATGTATCTGGCGATTACCGCTTTCTTAATTGAAGGTGGTTTGCCATCATTGATGTATAAAGGGGTGTTAACTTTTGACACCCATGATGGAAAAGCTTTCTCTGAATTGTTTTATGTTAAAACATTTGGTATGGTCAACAACAAAATCGAGGTAACAGGTGGTAAGTACATTCTCGATATTGGAGCGTTGGGTGGAATTATTTCTGGTTCGATGACTGCTTATCTATATAACAAATTTAAAGACATTCAACTTCCAGAAGCTTTAGGTTTCTTTGGTGGACGTCGCTTTGTTCCGATGATGGTGATGTTGGTTTCATTACCATTAGCCTTTCTATTTTCTGTAATTTGACCATGAATCCAATTTGGATTAGTTAAATTCGGTGGTTTAATTTCATCAAGTGATGCTTGATCGATTCCAGGTGCCTTTTTATACGCTCTGGTCAATCGAATTATTCAACCATTTGGTTTACATCACATTATTAACACTTTCTTATGATTCCAAATGCCAATTGAAAATTACATTACAGATATTAATGGAAAAATTGTTTTAGATATGGATGCCTTTGGGGGTGATAAATTTAACATCGCCAATTTACAAGCAATTGCTTCACACTGACAAACAAACATTAGTATCACAGAAAGCAATTGAAAAGATTACTTTGTTCTAAGACAAGGATTGGTTGCAAATTCAAATAACACAATTTTTGCCACAGGGAATTTAGCATCAGCAACTGCTGGAATGTATACAGTTTTTGGAGATATTAACGCGTTCCAAAAATCAGTCATTTCTGGAACGTTCCAAACTGGATACTTCCCAATGTATTGAGGGGGATTAACAGCTGCGGCTGGTGCAATGGTGTTAGCAGCTCCAAAAGAAAACCGTAAAAAAACAATTACTTTCTTAGCTGGAATTGCGTTTGTAGCAGCCCTAACTGGAATCGATGAACCAATTGTCTTTGCATTCATCTTTGTTGGTCCAATTCTATGAGCATATAATGCTGTTTTCACAGCTATCTTTGCTGCAATCGGAATTGCGATGCATATGCATATTGGATTTGGATTCTCAGCTGGTCTAATTGATTACATTATTTCTTTTGCTAATTCTTGAGGAATGAGCAAAGCTGAAGCATTTATTCATGGACCAGTTTATGGGGTCACTTCAAATCCATTATGAATGTTATTATTGGCAGCATTAATTGCCCCAGTTTACTTCTTCTCATTCTATTTCACAATCAAAAAATTGGATATTCCAACTCCAGGTCGTGAAAAAGATTTGACAAACATTCAAGTGATGAAAAAGTAAAAACAACAACACTGATTCAAAATTAAACGCACTTTTGCGTTTAATTTTTCTTGCCCGAGATAAGTTAAAATCCTTAATCGCATTTATCTTTTTCTGATATTAAGGCATAATCATTGCAAGGAGCCAGATGATTGCAATTAATTTATTAACGAACTCAACTTCACCAATCTCACAAACAACAGCCATTATTTTTATTGTGGTGGGAGCTGTTTGTTTGCTTTTAGGGATTGGTGTGATCTTTCTTTTAAAAGAAGTATTAAAAAGAAAAAAAGATGCACAAAACCGTGGGTTTAAATTAGAAGATAAAAAATTTACGCATAAAATTTTTAATTTTTGAATTCAATATTTATACTTTTTCATCATTGGGGTTTGTTTCATTGCTGGTCTAGTTTTATTTGGTGTCGGAATTGGATATTTTATTTAAAGCCCTAAAAGGTCTTGATTCTTTGGAAAAAATGGAGTAATTTCCATTTTTTCCATTTTTTTTGATGAATATTGGAAAAATAATTTTATTAATTTTATATAATGAAGGTAGTGTATGAAAGATTACGCTACAAGAAAGGAAAATTAAATGTTCTTATCAATTAAAAAGAAAAAAGAAACTACATTTGGTACTCCAAATAGTCCCAATCAAAAAGCTAGTTTCTTAATGCTCTTACAAGAACTAGGTAAAGCCTTGCAATTTCCCGTTGCATTATTGCCATTCGCTGCGATCTTAAATCGGTTCGGTGCTTTGGGTGTGACTTTCACAACTGATGCAAATGGTGTGATTACCAACGATGTTGGTTATTGAATTTCGTTTATCATTCAAAAACCAGGTAGTGTTGCATTTGATAACTTACCGTTATTATTTGCCATCGGAATTGCTTTTGGTTTAGCCAAAGATCATCGAGGTGAAGTCGCCTTAGTTTCTGCCGTCTTTTATTTCATCATTGCTGTGATGAATGCTGAACACGGACTACCTGAAATGATGTATAAAAATGTTCTAACATTTGAATGACATAAAACAGTTGAAGGTCAAGCCCAATCAGGGTTCTTATCATCACTGTTCTATGTCAAAAACTTTGCCGGTGACGGCAAGACGGTTGTTGGAGGATCGTATGTTTTAAATGTCGGTGTTTTAGGAGGGATTGTGGCTGGATGTTTTTCTGCATACTTATACAATCGCTTCCAAAATGTTAAATTACCTGAAGCACTAGGATTCTTCTCAGGAAGAAGATTCGTCCCAATGATTGCAACTGTTGTTGCAATCCCAGTGGCGTTCTCATTTGCAATTGTTTGACCATGAATTCAATATGTCTTAATGTTATTTGGACAAGCAGTGGCAAACCCGAATAACCCAGCTGTGGCAGTTCCTGGAACTGCAGTTTATGCGATGTTGAATCGTTTATTATTACCATTTGGTTTACACCAAATTTTAAATACATTCTTCTGATTCCAATTACCAATTGGAGGTCCAGTCATTGACCCAATTACTGGACACATCGGAAGTCAGACAATTTGAGCAAATGGAGATATTTCTGCATTTACAAAAGGAATTCAAGGATCAGGATTCTTCCAATCAGGATTCTTCCCAATCATGATGGGTGGAATTCCGATGATTGCTGTGGCCATGATTTTTGCAGCTAAAAAGGAAAACCGTAAAAAAGTCTCAGGATTCTTAGGTGGTGTTGCACTTGTTTCAATCGTTTCTGGAATCACTGAACCAATTGAGTTCTCATTTGTGTTTATCTCACCAATCTTGCTAGGAATTCATGCAGTCTTGACAGGATTATTTGTCGCGGCATCAACCGGAATGGGAATTGAGGTCGGATTCGGATTCTCGGCGGGATTAATTGACTACATTGTCTCATTTGCCCAATCTTGAGGATTTGCTGCAAGTAAAACTGGAGCTTTAGGAGTAACTTCTAACCCATTATGAACATTAGCATTAACAGCTGCTGCTGGTGGAGTTTACTTTATTGTTTTCTACACTTTAATTACAAAACTAGATATTCAAACCCCAGGTCGTGAACATGATGTTCCACCAAGTTTGGCGGCTAATGTTGAAGTTAAAAATGCAGAATCAAAAACCGAAACCAAAGTTACAGTTGCAACTTTGGTTCAAAATGCAAATATTGAACCAGTTCAACCAAAAGTTGTGGTTGCACCAAAAACTGATAAAGTTGTGGTTGCCAAACCAAAAGTGGAACAAGCAAAAACTGAAAAAGTTGTTGTTGCCAAAAAAGTTGCAAAACCAAAAGTTGAACAACCAAAAGTTGTAAAACCAAAAACTGATAAAGTTGTAAAACCAAAAGTTGTAAAACCAAAACAACCAAAAACTGAAGTAAAAGATTTAACAAATGATTTAGTTAAAAAATATGATGCTAAATTGTCAACTAAAAAAATCGTTGATGAAGAAGCACATGCAAAACTAGAAGTTATAGAACGTGCTAAAGTTGATGGATCAGCTGAAATCACAGAAGCAAGAAGCGAGTTACAAAAACACGCTTCATCACTTCGTGCCGAAGCAAAAAAACAAGGAATTAAATTAAAAGATGCAAATCTACGTAATATGACTAAAAAAGAACTTATTGTGTACATGAAAAATACAGCATTAAAAATTAATTCTTAATAATAATCAACCACCATTAATGGTGGTTTTTGTATTTTTATTTTATAATTGATTATGATACAAAGGAAAACCCAGTATGAAAAGTAACCAAAATTGATCATCAGTTTATATGTTTTGCAAACAATGTTGAGAACAAAGAAAATTTGATTTTCCCCAAGATTTTAATGATCTTGAACTGACTGATCAAATATCAGGAAAGTGCAGTGTTTGTGAACGCAAACAAGCAGTTTTAATCAAAGATATTAAGGAGTATTATGATCATTTAAATGATCATAATGAATAATTTATGCACCATAATTTATTAGTTGAAGTTACCAACAACGGAACTGGGGTTGAAAATTTACCTTGATGAAGTATTTTAATTTTCATTGCTGTGGTTTTAATTGCGTTGGTTTTTATTCCTTGATCGAAAATAAAAACCAAAATTGATGATAGAAAACAGAAAAAAACTGAAACCAAACAATTACAACCACCATCTAAAAACGCCCATTCTGCTTTTTTTGGGATTTACAATTGATTTGGTAAAAAACAAGCGATGCGTTTACAACGCACAGTTTATGTTCAAGAATTAGAAGATGCTTGTCAATTGTGTCGTCCCTTCGAAAACAAAGTTTTATCTTTAGAAGATGACGATAAAATTATGACCATGAAACAAGCCATTGAACAAGGTTATCATCATTTAGGATGTCATCACATTGATGTGGATTATTTTGTTGATCTGACTGAAATCAAACCAAACCAATGAACCGATGAACACAAACAATTTCGTCGTAGTTTAGTTTTAAAACAATTCAAAATCGAAGATGAATTGCGTGATCTAAAATATCAATTAGATAATCGTAAAATTATGTCCAAACAAAAGGAAAATGATTTAATCAAAAAGATTGAAACTAAAGAAAAAGAATTAGTTAAATTTATTGAGGGTAACAATTTACAAAGAAATAAAGCTCGGGAACAATATAATCTGTCTGATATTCAAAAATTTACTTAATTATTTACCCAAATTAACTAAAAGTGTTAATATATAAAATGTAATAAAAATAAAGTTTAACAATATATTACAAAACAAAACATAAAAAGAGGAAACAAAAATGGGATTATTTTCTAGAAAAGATAAAGATAAAGAACCTAAAGTTAAAGTAAACAAAAGTTTAATTAAAGCACAAGCAATTGTTGATGCAATTGGGAAAGACAATTTTATTACAATTGATAACTGTGCTTCAAGATTACGTTTAACTTTAAAAGATAACAAAAGTGTGGATGACGCTAAAATTAAAGCAGCTGGAACATTTGGGTTAGTAAGATTGGGAGACTCAGCGCTTCAAATCGTCATTGGTGGAGATGTTGAACATGTGACTAATGAAGTTAGAAACCTTGTTGAACATAAATAGATTCGTTTTTTAAAACAAATGCTTTTTGCATTTGTTTTTAATTTATATGTATTTTTGAGAAAATAACATATATAATAATAAAGTTAAAAAAGAAGCACAATGCTCACCATGAATGTTTATATGAAGTGGTTGAATATATTTATCAAAAACAGATAAAGTGTGCTTTCTAATTTAATGGCACACTTTTTATATTATTAGGAGAAAGAATGGACGAAAAACAAAAAAATCCAAGACAACCAAGAAACAACAACCAAGATCCAATCAATGGTTTTATTCGCGCAAGAGAAATTTTTGTCATTGATGAAGATGGCAATAAATATGGAATCTTACCAAAAAGAGCAGCGATTGAATTAGCTGAACAAAAAGGTTTAGATTTAGTTCAAGTTGGTTTACAACCAAATGGAGTAGCGATTGCTAAAATTTTAAATTATGGAAAATATAAATACGAATTGCAAAAGAAAACTAAGATTGCGAAGAAAAACCAAGTCAAAACTGAAAATCGTGAAATTCGTTTAACAGTGAATATTGGAGAACATGATTTAGATACAAAAGCTCGTAAAGCAAGAGAATTCTTGTTGGATGGAGACAGAGTAAAAATTTCTTTAAAATTCAAAGGAAGAGAAATCACTTATCAAGATTTAGGTCAAGCAACTTTAGATCGCTTTTTTACCAAAATCGAAGATATTGCAAAAATTGATAAAGAAGCAAAACTAACATCTCGTTTCTTAGATATGTATGTTGTGCCAAAGAAAAATTAGAGAACAAAAAAAGGAGAAATAAATTATGCCAAAAATGAAAACAAAAAAAGCTTTAGCTAAACGTGTTAAAAAAACAGGTAGTGGTAAATTAAAAAGAGGCCACGCTTATTGTTCACACTTAGCTTTAGGAAAAACAACTAAACAAAAACGTCAATTAGGAAAATCAGCATTTGTTGATAAAACTGATGAAAAACGTTTAAAAGGATTATTACAAAATTAAGAGGGGATGGTAAGAAAATATGGCAAGAGTTAAATTTGGTAAAGTAACCAGAGCAAGAAGAAAGCGTTGAATTAAACGTGCTAAAGGGTATTATGGAACAAAGAAATCATCATACAAAAAAGCACATGAACAAGTAGTTCGTTCAATGGCTTACGCATATATTGGGCGTAAACAAAAGAAACGTGATTTCCGTCAATTGTGAATCACTCGTATTAATGCAGCAGTTAGACCATTTGGTTTATCATACTCAAGATTTATGAATGGATTAAAAAAAGCAAACATTGATGTTAACCGTAAAATGTTATCTGAATTAGCAATTTCAAATCCAAATGAATTTGAAAAAATTGTTCATTTAGCACAAACTAGTTTAGGGCAACCAACAACTAAATCAACTGCTAAACCAGTTGAATTAGCAAGTGCTAAAAAAGTTGAAAAAACAGAACAACCAAAAATTGAAAAAGTTGAAAAAGTTGAAAAACCAAAAACTGAACAACCAAAAATTGAAACTGTTGAAAAAACAGAAGTTGATTCACATGATTATTTAGCTGAAATGGAAGCTAAATATGCAGCTGAATTAAAAGCACATGAAGAAGCTGAAAAACTAGAACGTGAAGCTCATGAAAAAGCATTAGCATTAGCAACTGAAGCAGCTGAAAAAGAAAAACTAATCAAAGCTCGTGAAGCGGCAAAAGCTCAAAAAGCACAAATGTCAACTGAAGAAAGAGCTAAATTAGATGGATCTGATTCAATCAAAGAAGCAAGAAGTGAATTACAAAAACATGCTAACAAAATGCGTTCATTAGTTAGTGATGATCATAAAACAATCAAAGATGCAAACTTACGTGATATGACTAAAAAAGAATTAATCAAATACATGAGACAAGTTGCAAACGTTGTTAAAAAATAAAAAATTTGAACATTAAAAAATGTTCTTTTTTTATGTTCAAATTTGATTAATTAAGTGATCAAAAACGCTAATGATCAAAATTTTTCACATTATCAAAACTGTGATCTTCATCAATTTTAGAATTACATGATCTTAACAATGAAAAATAGATATTTTGTCCAAAACATAATCAGGATAAAAATATGATTGATTAAGGATAAAAATATGCCTTTCTTGAAAAAAAATAATTTAGATATTTCATTTTGCTTACATAACACAATTTTTTTTATTTTTTATTTGGTAGAATAAAATTAAATGGATGTGATCAAACATTTCCATTGTCTCAGAAAGGAAATTACAAATGAGAAAAACAATGAAAATATTCTTTTGAACATTTTTTGGTATTAGTATAGCTGCTTTGTTAGTTGGTATTGGTATCAAATGATTGAATATTCAAACATCCCCAATAGTGGACGAAGGGTGAAAAATAAGTGAGATGTTTTCACCATTCAAAGAAAAAAATTGATCGTTAAATGTGGGGTTTAATTATGAATGAATTCAACAAGGAAGCGATTATTGACAAGTAAAAGATATTCACTGATACAATGGAACTGCTCTTAGCCCAACAAACCTAGTGTTTGATATGGTTGCTAACTATGCAATTCTTATCGTTTCAACAGTTGCAATGGGTATTGCACTATTATCATTAATCTTCTTTATCTTTTCAAAAAAACAAGGGATTAATCCTAATCAAGTTCAAGTGATCGTGAACACTTTACCAAATGCAGCTCCAACACAAGATGCTAATGTTCAAGAAAACACACAACCTCAAATCAAAATTGAAAAACCAGCCCCAGTTGAGGTTAAACCAGTCAAAGCTGTAATTGCTGAACCAATTCCAGTTGCCCCAGTTGCCCCAGTTGAACCTAAAAAAGTTGATGAGAATAATTCACAAGACTATTTAGCAAAACTTGAAGCCAAATATGCTGAAGCGCTTAAAAAACAAGAAGAAGCTGAAAAACTGGAACGTAAAAAATATGAAGATGCTTTAAAAAATGCTGCTCAAGAAGAAGAAAGACAAAAAATCATCAAATTACTTGCTGATTCAGTTGCTAAAAAACAACAAATGTCAACTCAAGAAAGAGCCAAATTAGATGGATCTGATGCAATTGCAGAACCACGAAGCGAATTACAAAAACATGCTAATAAAATGCGTTCATTAATTGATGAAAAACACAAACTGTTCAGTGTAAATTTACGTGATATGACTAAAAAAGAGTTAATCAAATACATGAGACAAGTTGCAAATATTATCTAATAAATTTAATATAGAACATTTCAAATCAAATTTTTTAAAGATTCATTCTTTAAAAAATTTGCTTAAAAGATGTTCTTTTTTATATCCAAAAATAAAAGACTAATTATATTTTTTAATCCAGAAAGATAATTGCTCCCTTTCAAAAAAAGCCATATAAAAACAAAACAAAAAAAGGTTGGTTTTACTAAAAATAAAAAAAGTCCTCTTAATTGACTATAAAAATGTATTTTTTTAATCAAAAATGGGGTATAAATACACTTTTATTGTTTTTTTATTTGGTAAAATAAGATTATACAAATAGAACCAAATATTTCTATTATCTAAGGGAGAAAAAACAGATGCAAAAAGCAACGAAAATACTTTTTTGAACATTTTTTAGTATTAGTCTAGCGATGCTGATGTTTGGTATTGGGATTAAGCTTATCAATATTCAAACATCGATAAAAATTGCTGATGCAAATTGAGGAATCAAAGAAGTATTTTCGCCCTTTCAAGAAGGAAGTTGATCGCTAAATTCAGGGTTTAATTTTTATTGAATAGATGCAATCAATGGAAAACCTTGACACGTAGTTGAACTCTTTTGATACAACGGAACAACACTTATCACCCCGACAAGTCTTGTGTTCAATATGGTTGCTAACTATTTCATTCTTATCGTTTCAACAGTTGCGATGGGCTTTGCACTTCTTTCAATAATTTTCTCTTTATTTGCAAAACAAGAACAAAATAAAATTCAAGTTATCATCAATACTCCAGTCAACATGACTTCAAAAATTAATAATTCAAATCAAGAAAATCCATCAAATCAATTAGAGATTCAACAAGTTGAAGCAAATGTTGAAATTGAAAAATCTGCTAAAAAAATGAAAAAGGTAAAACCTTCAAAAGAAGTTTCGTTGGCATATGCTGAACAGCTTCAAATTAAATATGCAGACATTTTAAAAGAATATGAAGAAGCAGAAAAATTATTAGAACAACAACAAAAAGATGCTGCTTTGAAAAAAGAACGCAATCGAAAATCAAGACAAAAACGAGATGGTTCAAAAAGAATCAAAGAACGACGTTCAAAATTACAAAAACATGCTAACCAAATGCGTGCAGCCATTGATAAAAACAATAAACTTTTCCATGTTAATTTACGTAAAATGACTAAAAAAGAATTGATCAAATACATGAAAAAACTGACAGTTTTAATCAACACAACTTCAAAATAACATCTCTTATTTTTAAAAATACAATCACCAAATAAAGAACATTTATTTGGTTTTTTTGATCTTAAAAATAAAAATCTTGAGCTGTGATTATTTATCATTTTTAATCAATCAAAACCACAAACTTTTGTAAAAATTTGTAATTTTATTTTTTATATTTTGTGCTTCACTCGAGTTTTCTAGACAAATAACTTCTTATTTGGGAATACAATTGATTTTTTTTTTTTTTTTGTGAAACTTATAGTGGAAATATTTTTGTTAGAGAGTGAGAATTATACAAATAAACTTTGAAAAATAGATAGGAAAAAAAATGAATTCAAATATATTGAATAAAAATTTTGTCTTTCTTGATATTGATGTTAAAAACCAGACTGAAGCATTTAAATTTCTTGCTGATCAAGCTGCTGCTTTGAAATTGATTCTTGTAAAAGATAAAAAGTTTTTAATCGAAGGTTTTGAAAAACGTGAACAAGAAGGATCGACAGGGTTTGAAGATGGTTTTGCTATCCCTCATGCTCGTATTGCTCAAATCAAAAAAGCAGCGATTCTTGTTTTAAGATTCAAAAAAGCAATTGATTGAAAATCAATGGATGACAAACCAACCAAAATTGCAATTGCCTTGTTAATTCCAGATGGACCATCTGGTGATGAACATTTAGCAATTTTAAGTGATGTGGCTTTAAAACTGATGAATGAAGAGTTTAAAAAACTGATGAAATCAGCCAAAACTCCAACCCAAATTTTAAAAGCTTTCGAAATTAAAAAAGAAGAAGTGAAACATGATGTTGCACCACCAAAAACTGAAAGTTTAAACATTGTTGGAATTACTGCATGTGTTGTGGGGATTGCCCACACTTACATGGCAGAAGAAAGAATGTTATCAGAAGTTCCTAAAATGGGATACAACATTCGTATTGAAACCCAAGGTTCAAAAGGAATCGGGACACAATTAACGCAAAAAGAAATTGATGCGGCTGATCTTGTAATTTTTGCCACTGATGTAGATATTGATAAAGAACGTTTTGTTGGTAAAAAGTTTTACCAAACAAAAGTTTCTGATGCAATTAAAAACCCGCAAGCTGTCGTGAACAACGCCATTGCCAAAGGTTATGTGATTGAAGCAAATAAAGGTTCATTTGATAACAAAAATAGTATGGCCAAAGTGAAAGCTAAAGTTGGTGTTTTACAACATATTCTTGCCGGAATTTCATACATGATTCCAATTATTGTTTTAGGAGGAATCTGTTTAGCATTCTCAATCGGGCTTGCAAAAGCAATTTGAGGACCAAGTGCTGGAACTGCTGGACCAATGATCCCTGGTCCTGATGGAAAACTAATTCAAGACCCAAATATTTTTTACCCTTGAGGACCATTAGCTGTTTTAGATAAAATTGGAGGAGTTGCTTTTGCATTAATGATTCCAATTCTTGCCGGATTTATTGCTAATTCAATTGCTGGTCGTGCTGCAATTGCCCCAGCGATGGTTGGTGCCTTTATTGGAAACGATGCAGGTAAATTCATGCCATTACCAGGAATGGATGCTGTTCAAACTCCAACTGGATTTATTGGAGCAATTATTGCTGGACTACTAGTTGGTTACTTTGTAAGATGAGTTAACACTTGAAATGTACCAAAATCAATTCGTCCAGCAATGCCAATTTTCTTCATTCCACTAACTGCCGGAATTGGAATCTCATTAATCTTTATTTATGTAATTGGTGGACCAATTGGATTTGTAATGGAAAAATTCTCAAACGCCATTAAAGAAGCGTATCAATCAGGAACTATTGGATTAGGACTTGGATTAGGACTTGGAATCGTACTTGGAGCGATGGCTGGATTTGATATGGGTGGACCAATCAATAAAATTGCCTTCGTTACCTCTTCAGCCTTAATTACTGCTGGAATTCAACAACCAATGGGAGCAATGGCTGCTGGAATTCCAGTTGCCCCACTTGCCATGGGTATCTCAACATTAGTTTTCCCTCGTTATTACAACAAGGATGAAAAAGGATTAGGAATTGCGGCCATTATCATGGGAATGATCGGAATTTCAGAAGGTGCAATTCCGTTTGCAATTCGTGATCCAAGACGTGCAATTGTATGTAACGTGTTGGGTTCAGCTGTTGCTGGAGGAATTGCTGGAGCATTCTTAATTACTGATGCTGCTGCTCATGGTGGACCAATTGTTGCGATTCTAGGGGCTGTGCCTTATGGATTAGACACATTGTGATACTTCATGGCTGTTGCAATCGGAGTGACTGTAACTGTTCTGAGTTATGGATTATGAATGAAATTAGAATCAGGGGCTGAAAAATCAGTTCGTGAAGCGCATAACATTCATATCACTGTTTTAAGAAATGATAAAAATGATAAAATTGAAGAAATTAAAGCTGAAATTAATAATATCAAACATGCTGATAAACTTGCTAAAAAAGAAACAGGCAATGATGTTAAATCAACTGCTAAAATTGAAAGTTTAAAAGCCCAAATTGTTGAAATCAAAGAAAACTTTAAAACTGTAGTTTTAAAGAATAAAGCGATTATGAAAGAAATTGAAACAAACGAAAAAACCGCGATCAAAAATCATAAAAATGATATGAAATTAGAGTTTGGAAAAATTAATGAAAATAGTAAAGCTGAAAAATCAACAATCAAAGATATTAAAAATAACAAAGAAAAATTAGATAAATTATCAGATATCAAAGAACAACAACGTGAAAATAAATTAGCTGTTAGAGCTAAATATCACCAAGAATTTGTTGACCGATACAACCAACAAATTGTTGCTTAATATTAATATGAAAAACCAGGCAACTGGTTTTTTATTTGGAGCATGTTATTATTTATAAGTAGGAACTATATGGCCAGATTTGATGAACTAAAAAATGAAGTAATTTTTGATAATAATGATTTAGAACAAGCGTGAGATCACGCTCCTAAATTAATTAATAAACCAGCTAATCATTTTCGCTTATGCTATGTTTGCAAAGTTCATATGGAAAGAAAAATGTTTGCCAATGACAAAAATGTTAATAATAAATTAGCATGAACCATCGATATGATTAATGCTAAAAAATTTGATTTAGAACCAACCAATTTAGTGGCAATTCATTTGGTTTGTGTGAAGTTAATAACTAAAAAAAATAATACTAGAAACTTGAAAAAAACCCACAAAATGCTATGACAATTTGATGAAGAGTTTTGAAAAAAGAAAAAATAAGCAATCAAATTGCTTATTTTTTGTTATTTGCGATTGTAATTTAAACCTAAAGCATTTTGAACTTTGTTTAATTTTTTTCTTGCTTCATATTGAGCTTTGATGGCGGCGTCTTTTAATCATTGTTCAACTTCTGAAGAGTTATATAATTGCTTGTAACGTTGTTGAATTGGTGCTAAAGTTTCGATTAGAGCAGCGGCCACATCGTCTTTTAAATCTTTGTAATTTTTTCCTTGTCAATGTTTTTCAGCTTCTTTGATGGTGATCTTTTTCAATGTTGTATAAATAGTCATCAAATTCGCAACTCCAGGTTTATTTTTGGGATCGTATTTAATTAAATTTTCACTATCAGTAATGGCTGCTTTAATTTTTGCTTCAATCACTTTTGGTTCATCCAACATATAAATAATGGCTTTTTGATTAGTTGAAGATTTACTCATTTTTTTGGTTGGATCTTGTAAATCCATAATTTTAATTTTATCTTTACTAATTAAAGGTTCTGGAATTTGAAAGACAGTGCCATATTTATTATTAACTCTAATCGCTAAATCTCTTGTTAATTCCACATGTTGTTTTTGATCAATTCCAACAGGGACAAATTTGGCATCATACATTAAAATGTCTGCTGCCATTAAAGTTGGATAAGTAAATAAACCAGCTGGAATATAATCTTTTGATTGGGCTTTAGTTTTACTTGATTTATCTTTAAATTGAGTCATTCTTGATAATTCCCCAATTGAAGATTGAGTATTCAAAATTCACCCAAGTTGAGCATGTTCTAAAACATCAGATTGCAAAAAGACCGTGCTTTTTTGTGGATCTAAACCACAAGCAAAATATAGAGCAGCAATTTCTTTGGTGTTTTTTCTTAAAATTTCCTTATCTTGAGGAATTGTGATCGCATGTAAGTTTGCAATAAAAACATATAATTCATATTCATCCTGAAATTCAACAGCACGTTTAATTGCCCCTAAATAATTTCCTAAAGTCATTTCTCCACTTGGTGTGATTCCTGTAATCATTTTTTCTTTCATCTTAACTCCCATTTCTTTTTATATTTTAAACCATTTAAATAATCATTTTTATTTATTGTATAATAAAACTAGTGTTTTTGAGGTCCAAATGAAATATTCAATCTTAACCAATCGTTACCAAGAATCTAAAGAAATTGAAAAAGAAATTTTAGAGATCATCGCATCCCAACCTAACCCAATTCAAGATGATGTTAATCCTGATTATGTGTTTGTGATTGGTGGAGATGGAACTTTTTTAAGTGCTGTGCATAAATTTGCCAATATTTTAGATAAAATTATTTTTATTCCGATTAAATTTGGGGGGATTGGTTTTTATACTAATCATAATTCGGTTGAAGATTTTAGAGATATTTTATCAATTGGAATTGAAAAAAATCAAAAATGAGTTGAATACAGTTTATTGAAAATTACGAATAATCAAGAAGAATGATATTCAATCAATGAAGTTAAAATTGTGAATAATACCAGACCAACCAAAATGGATATCTATATAAATGATGAATTATTAGAAACGTTTAGAGGCACTGGAATGGTTTTTGCTACTCCATCTGGATCGACTGGATTTGCTAGATCAGCATATGGTTCAATCATTTTTCCAAATACTAATCTCTTTGAAATGATTGAATTATTTCCAGTTTCAACCAATAAATTT